>JAFGAQ010000157.1 GCA_016933595.1 Opitutales bacterium
ACCGCGTCTTGTTCGATGATCCTGACCCGGAAACGCGGATTGTTCAACAGCCGGACCAAACCAATCGCGATCTCGGTACCACCATACAACACGATCCTGACCTGATTGAGTTTGTAGTCAGCATCAAAACGGGAACGCACCATCGCCAAAGCATCCGGCTTCCCGAACAACGTAAGCGCGTCACCGGGATGAATAATTGTTTCCGGACCGGCCACCTCAAAGACACCATCGTGGACCACCGAAGCCACACGCACATCATCTGGCATCGCCAGCTCCCGTAACGGTTTGTCGGTGTAGCGGGAATGCCGGGTCACCTCTATCTGCTGCACCTCCACCTTTCCACGCGCAAGGTTTTCCACCGCCACACGGCCCGGATTGCGGATCTGCTTCGCCAGCTCCACAGCACAAAGGGCTTCGGGATTCACCAGGTGATCAATCCCGAAATGGAGCTGATAATTGATCAGGGAGTGATCCGCATAGGTCGCGTCATGCACACGGGCAACGGTGACCGCATCCGCATTCATTGCTTTTGTCAGGGAGCAGCAGATCAGGTTCGTAAGGTCATTGCTCGTCACCGATAGGACCATGTCCGCATCGGATACACCCGCACGATCCAGCATCGATGCGGAACTCCCGTTACCATGAAACACTTTTACATCGAGGGATTCATCCACTCTCTGGCTCTGCTCGGGATCCGTCTCAATGACCGTAATGTCGATACCCTTCTGGCTGAGTTGCTCAGCCAGGTAGCATCCGACCTCACCTGCTCCTACAATGATCCCTTTCATTTTCGCCTAGACTATCAGGTCCAAATGGGTTGAAAAGCACTAAATGGACGATCTCTATTCCCAGTATTTCGACACAGTGGAAGAGGCAATCGAGGAAATTGCCGCCGGGCGACTCGTTATTGTCACAGACGACGAGAACCGGGAAAACGAAGGAGATCTCATCATGGCTGCATCCAAAGCCACTCCTGAGACCATCAACATGATGATCCGCTACTGCAGTGGGATCATCTGTGTGCCCACCACCGAGTATTACCTCAAGCGCCTCGGACTCAACCCGATGGTCAGCGCAAACCGCGAGTCCCACCGCACCGATTTCACGGTCACAGTGGATGCGACTCACGGCATCACAACCGGCATCAGCGCTTACGATCGCACCCAGACCATCCGCATACTCGGCAATCCGGATTCCACACCGGATCAACTGGTACAACCGGGTCACGTTTTTCCCTTGCGGGCGCGCCCGGGTGGGGTTCTCGAACGGGCCGGGCACACCGAGGCGGCGGTCGATCTCGCCACTCTCGCCGGACTCCATCCGAGTGGCGTACTGTGCGAGTTGGTCAACGACGATGGCACGGTCGCCAGAGTCAAAGAACTTGTGGATTTCAAACAGAAGCACGGGCTCAAAATGATTTCCATCGCCCAGCTCATCGAATACCGTCACATCCGCGAAAAGCAGGTCGAAAGGATTGCCGTCGATCACATCGACACCGAATTCGGGCCCTTCGATCTTCATGTTTACCGCAGCTTGCTCAACGACCGTTTTCATGTGGTTCTCTCCAGAGGTGAGCTCAACGGAGACCCCACGCTCGTCAGAGTCCAGAGTGAGCACCTCGTGAGCGACATCTTCCTGCCACCCACATCCCAGCGCAGACAATGCCTGAGGGAGGCCATGAAGCGCATCGCTGAGGCCGGCAAAGGGGCCATCCTCTACATCGAGCAATCACACGGCGGCATCCGGGTGGAAAACCGGCCCGAGCCCACAGATGGACGACCCTCCACACTTCGGTCTTTCGTTACACCATCGAAAATGGACGCCAAGGACTACGGCATCGGGGCACAGATTCTGGCCGATCTCGGGCTCAGTAAGATCATTCTGCTTTCAAGCAAACCCAAAAAGGTGATTGCGCTTCAAGGCTACGGACTTGAGATTGTCGATCAGATCAGCTTGCTCGAAGACTGATTCCCCCTTACAAATTGCACGCTCGGGTTTCGCATACCTGAATCATCTTATATTTTTTCACTATTGTCATCATGAGTCAGGACGCACCCTCGCTCTTATCCACACCCGATTCAGACGGAGGCTGGCGCATCGCAATTGTCGCCTCCCGATTCAATCCGGACCTCATCGACGGATTAATGGAGCGGACACGTTCCCGCCTGCAAGAACTGGGCATCCGCGACAACCACATCGACTGCATGCGCGTACCAGGCTCAGCCGAGCTTCCCTACGCCGCCCAACGTCTCGCCGACTCCGGCCGATACCGGGTGGTCATCGCACTGGGTGTGCTGATCCGCGGAGAAACCCAGCATCATGACATCATTTCCCGCACCGTCTCAATCGGACTCCAGGAAGTCGCGCTTTCCCGCAGGATTCCTGTCATTAATGGTGTGATCTCCGCCGAATCATGGGAACAAGCCAGAGACCGCACCATCGGCCCAATCGAACGGGGCAGGGAATTCGCCGAAGCCGCCGTAGAAATGGCAAATTGGAACGCCTGACATCATGAGCAAAAAGATCTCACCGCGCAGTGATAACCGTCGGGTAGCCATGCAGTTCCTTTATGCATGGGATATCAATCGTCCGGAAATGCTTGAAGACGGCATCCTCAGTTTCTGGGAGCAACAGGAACGCGAGAGCGCCGAACGCAGCGGAGAAGGCGACAAGCCATTCAATCGCCAGAACTACGGCTTTGCCGAACAGATCATCCGTGGAGTGGTGCAGCACATCGACGAAATCGACGAGGATATCGCCAAGCTGGCAAAAAACTGGACTTTCAAACGCATCGCAAAAGTGGATTTGGCGATCCTGCGCATGGCCCTTTACGAGCTGAAATACTGCGATGACATTCCTCCAGTCGTAACGATCAACGAAGCCGTGGAACTCGGAAAACTCTTTTCTCAGGACGACAGCAAACGCTTCATCAACGGGGTTCTCGACCGCTTCAAAGAAGGGCTCCATCGCCCCTTCCGTCAGGCAGCCGGCGGGTCATCCGGAAG
>JAFGAQ010000158.1 GCA_016933595.1 Opitutales bacterium
GCCTTAGTTGCTACCCATGGATACGCCTCTAACGAGGCAACCGTGATTGGCAAAAATAGCGACGCTACGCCTGCTATAACTGCCCAAAACATCGCGAACAAGCGAGCTAACCGGAACGCTTCACCTTCCGAGGTGGATCTTTCCTACAATCCTCCGGCTAAGATTTCTGCTTTGCCTGTGGAGCTGGTGAGCTACGATCGCGATACTATCCGGATGTTCCCCGTGATCGCTACGGTTTCGACCGCAGTTGAGAACGGAATACCCGCGATAGAAATCACCGCCGATATCCTTACGGTATTCGATCCGGATTGGGCATTCCCATCCACTGGGGTCTCCGTTGAGACTGCCATGATCGAGCCTGCAGGACGAGGCGCTTACTAAACTGGAAAATAACGACATAAAGTCACTGGCCCGGGTTCCCGCAAGGGAGCCCGGGCCTTTTTTTGCCCGCGCAGATCCAAACACTGCGGCGGCATGCACGGGCTCACGAGCAGCTTCCATACGGCTTCGAGAACAATGGATCAATTGTTGGGTTGACACTCATACAGACATCCGCAAAAGCTTTTGCGCCTTCCGTTATCACTACCGTTATTCGGCTCATGTTCATAACATGATTCCGGAACAGAAAAATCCGCTCCATGCGTCTCCCACCATGAAACCTGTGAGAAACCACCACTCGTCTGTACTCGTTCGCCTCTTGATTCTGGCGTCCGCTGCTCTGCCGCTGCTCACCCTTCAATCCACCGAATACCGACCCATCAATCGAATCACCCTTGCGGAGGCGATCAACGCCTCAAATGCAAATCCGGGAGATGATCAAATCATTTTCGACCGCAATATTGATCTCAGTTCAACGCTTCCCGATATCAACAAAGCCAGTGGATCCATCGTTTTCCATGGCACGGGTCACATTCTGAGCCGATCCAGCCAAAGTGGGACCGATTTCCGCATCCTCACGATCCGGGCCGGCACCGTGCATATCGACAGCCTCACCATCCGGGACGGAGTCGCTCCCGATGAGAATGGTAACAGACTGGGCGGTGGGATCTACAATCTGGGCACACTGACCATGAGCAACTCCACGGTCACGGCCAACTCAGCCACGCACGGTGGAGGCGGGTTGTTCTCAAATGGTTCGGCACCCAGCATCAACAACTGCACCTTCTCCAACAATTCTTCTGGTGAAAAGGGGGGCGGCATTTTCAGCTCAGGCACCATGCTGCTGAACGGCTCAACCATCACCGGAAATGTCTCCGGCAATGACGGTGGAGGCATCCGTAACGGTGGGAACCTTGTCGTCTCAGGATGCACCATCTCAAACAACGTTTCAGAAAGCAACGGAGGTGGGCTCTGGAATTTGGGCGATCTCCAGGTCAACACATCCACCTTTACTGAAAACCTGGCAGAGCAGGGCAGCGGAGTATACAACGAAGGAATCAACGCCACGCTGACGGACTCGCACATTTCCGGAAACTCGACCTTGCACTATGCTGACTATGGCGGCGGGATCTGCAACGAGTTGGGAAACATGACCATCACCAACTGCACGGTTGCATCCAATAACGCAATCGCGGGTGGCGGAATCAGTGTCAAAGGGGGAACTCTCGATATCACAGGTTGCACCATTACCAACAACCTCGCATGGGGAGATGGAGGCGGGTTATGGGTCGAAGACAAACTCACTGAATTGAACGGAAGTCCCTATCTGGTTGAAGGAAACCTCAACGTCACCCATTCCACCATTGCCGACAACTCTGCCGACAAGGGAGGCGGCATCTATATCAA
>JAFGAQ010000159.1 GCA_016933595.1 Opitutales bacterium
CGTGCGGCGAAGGAGGGTAAGTCGGTCAGCGCGATGGTGCGTGACTATTTGACATCGCTGGAGGATGAGGCGGATTTGCAAGACAGGAAGCGACGGGAGGCAATGCAAGCGCTGTTCGCCATGGCAGAGTCTCAGGCGGATTATTCGGCGCAGCCGGTACAACCGCTGACCCGGGACGAGATATACCATGAACGCCTTCGTTGATACGAACATTCTGGTCTATGCGGCGGACAAAAGCAGCCCGATTCCACGCAAGACTCGGATTGCCCGGGAGCTACTGTTGCAAGCGGATCTTCATTTGTCTGTTCAGGTTCTGAACGAGTTTACAGTGAACGCCAGGAATCCGAATAAATTGAATCTGGGTTTCGAAGAAGAGCTACGATGGATCGAAAGCTTGCTGCACTATCCCGTGCATTCTCTTACGGTCACGATCTATTTGCGTGCCCGCTCTTTTCAGCAGAAATACGGACTCAGTCACTGGGATTGCCTCATACTGGCGTCTGCCGAAAATGCCGCCTGCCAAAGGCTCTATTCCGAAGATCTCAACCGTGATCAACGCTACGAAGGGATCGAAGTAATCAATCCCTTTGAAGTGCCCTGAACTGCATCTTGGACGGAATCAAAACCGTTGGAGGAACTCTTTTTTGATAGGATTAACAGGATTGAAGAAGGTATTCTCGCGGAGGGCGGTAGCTGCGCGGAGGTAAAATGAACCACGAAAGGCACCAAAACCACGAATAGGAACAAAAGAGCGGCTCATTGAGGACAATTCGCCCTACCGGGTTCGAGGATGTTGGATGAAGTGCGAGGGTTCGGGATGCCGGGTTGGATCGGACTTTGGGAGAAAACCCGATCGCGTGAGACGGGCTGTTGTGGGTAGGGATGAGCGTCCCCGCTCGTCCGCCTAAAAGCCTCAGGTTGAGCTCATCCGTGATATTTGCTTCGCCCTTTGGTTGATTGTCGCTGCGCTCGCAATTGGTTAACACTGTTTGTGCCTGACCACGGATCGCACATCGCGCCAGAACACGGATAGAGAGGGGAATGCCGGCGAGGTACGGTTTTCGAATCCGGTTGCCCGATATCGGGATGGGACATGTTGCCTTGGAAAAAAGATTGATTTGTGGGGGGGAAAGCTTTGATCATCCGATTCCCTGGTCTTGCGATGAAAGCGATCCTCCACACCCGATATGGCTCTCCTCAGTTCTTGCGCATGGGGGAATTGCCGGACCCCCAGCCGCAGGCCAACGAAATCCTTGTTCGTGTTCACGCGGCGACTGTCAATCGAACGGACTGCGGATACCTTTTGGCCCGCCCATGGATTATCCGGCTGTTTGCAGGTCTGTTTCGGCCGCGATCGCGAGTGTTGGGGACTGATTTCGCCGGTGAGGTGATTGCATCCGGGGATCAGGTGGCAGCATTTCAGGTGGGCGATCGTGTTTGGGGGTTCAATGACAACGGCATAAAGTCCCATGCCGAATTGCTGGTGATTCGGGAATCGGGGACGGTTGTGCCGATTCCCGAAGGGTATTCTTATGCAGAAGCTGCGGCGAGTGCTGAGGGAGCCCATTATGCTTACAATTTCATCTCAAAGGTTTCGCTGAAGTCCGGAGATCATGTGCTCGTGATCGGGGGAACCGGTGCGATTGGATCAGCGATGATCCAATGGTTGCGTGACATGAATGTACGCATTACTGCGGTCTGTGATACGCGGGGGATGGATGCAGTACGACGCCTCGGCGTCGTGGACTGCGTTGACTACACTAGGGAGGACTTCACGAGATCGACCGACCGGTATGATTGTGTCTTTGATGCTGTGGGCAAGAGTCGCTTTGGTCTGTGTCGGCATTTGCTCAAGCCCGGCGGGACTTACCTTTCATCCGAGCTCGGACCTCATGGGGAGAACCTCATACTTCCCTTAATCACACGCTTCCGGAAGGACGGAAAGCGAGTCCGGTTTCCGATTCCATTCGATTGCCGCCGGACTCTCCTGCTGCTCAACGAAAAGATCCGCAAAGGTGCATTCAAGCCTCTGATTGATAGGCATTACCCATTTGAAGCGATTCCTGAAGCTTTTGAATACGTGCTTGAAGGGCAGAAACTTGGAAACGTTGTGATCACCTTCGATTTGGAATCTCCGGACATGAGGTCAGATAACCCGGCATGAGTCCGGGTTGGATTGATCGCGGGGAGGAAGATGATCAAAGTGGTTGCGAATATCGGATTTGGATCTGCGGTCGCGGTACTATTCTGCCATTTCAGGTTAAGCGTGAAGCGCCATGCGGGTATGGCGGATTGGAAACGGACTCCATGGTTTGCCGCCATACCTTCCCGAAAGTCCGTCCGGGCTGAATATGATACGACCTCTTTCCCGACTTTCGAGCTGAAATACTTCGATCCTTGCGGCGTCCGGTGGATGAGGTGTTTTTTTATTGCAGGGAGAAATGATTTGTGCGCGAATCCGGAACATCGGTAATGGATTCTGCCGACCCGTGTGGTGCGGGAAAACTGCCTGACGCAAGTTGGTGCTGATGACTCCTACGGCGAATTGACGTACGAGGATGTCTCATGTCCCTATACTTTTGGATGTTTATCGGCAGTGGAATTGGAGGGTTGGCGCGGTTTGCGCTTCCGGGCTTTGTCGCGCAACGATTTGGGAATGATTCACCCTTGGTGACTTTTGTCATTAACGTTGCGGGTTCATTTTTGATCGGCCGTGAAATCATTATTTGACATTAGGGAGCATCTTCTAAGTCTCCGCCAACTTCTCTTTTGGACGTTGCTGGTGATTCCTGTGGGCATCCTTTCAGGTTCGGCGAGCGCGTTATTTCTATGGTCACTGGATGCCGTGACGCGTTTGCATTGGAACAACAGCTGGCTGCTCTATCTGCTGCCTGCGGCCGGAATCGTCGTAGGATGGGTGTATCATCGGGTTGGGAAATCGGCAGAAGGGGGAAACAACCTGATCCTTGATCGGATTCACGAACCCGGGGGTGGAGTGCCTTCACGTATGGCTCCATTGATTCTTGTGAGCACATTGGTCACCCACTTGTTTGGTGGATCGGCCGGGAGGGAGGGCACCGCCGTGCAGATGGGGGGAAGTCTTGCGAGTGCATATGGACGCCTATGCCGGTTCAGCGCGGAAAACATGCGGGTGCTTCTCATGGCCGGTGTGGCGGCGGGTTTTGGATCGGTTTTTGGTACGCCACTTACTGGTGCCATCTTCGCGATGGAAGTACTGGTGATCGGCCGTATGCAATACGATGCCCTTATACCTGTGCTTGTTGCGAGTATGGTAGGTGACTACACATGCTCGGCCTGGGGGATTCATCATTCCATTTATCACATCGGAATAGCCGACGGATCGACCACCCATGCGGCTTTTGACGGGGCACTTCTTTCAAAGGTTCTTTTGGCGGCAATGGCGTTTGGTCTTGCGAGCAAGCTTTTCGCTGAACTGACACACGGCTTGCAACAAGGCCTCAAAAGGATAACCCCTTCTCCTCCAATGCGTGCGGCCTTGGGAGGTGTTCTGGTGATTGGATTATTCTACTTGGTTGGCTCCCCTGATTACCTTGGATTGGGGGTTTACGGGCGGACTCCGGATTCTGTGACCTTGCTTTCTGCATTTGAAGAAGGAGGGTCGACGCCATGGAGTTGGTGGTGGAAACTGATCTTCACCGCTGTGACGCTTGCGGCGGGTTTCAAGGGAGGAGAAGTCACACCGCTTTTCTTTATCGGAGCGACGCTTGGCCATACGCTGGCCGTGTTGTTAGGAGCTCCGGTTGATCTTTTTGCGGGACTCGGCTTTATCGCTGTGTTCGCCGGTGCGACCAATACGCCGTTGGCGTGCACGATCATGGGTATCGAGCTTTTTGGCTCCCACTACGCCTTGTATTTTGGGGTCGTGTGCTTTGTGGCCTACTACTTCAGTGGACACTCGGGCATCTATGTGGCCCAGCGTCTCGGAGTTCCCAAAAAGCAGCGTAGTGCTCTGCCGCCTGATGTAACGTTGCGGGAATTGCGTGAAATGCGAAGTGAAACGCAGGAGCCTGTTCTGAACGTGCTTGCCGACCGGTTTTCGTTTTTCAATCAAGATTCACTCAACCACGACAACATGAAAGACCATCATATCGTTACAAGCGAGCTCGGAAAGATTCGCATTTATCTGACCCCCCGTGACCGGCTTCCGGCAAAGGGTGTTTGGGACAAAATCAATGCCAAGCCCATTTATCGCGAGATCATTAGGGCTGCAAAAGCGGATGGTCTGAACAATGCGGCGGCGTTTATGACCCATTACGGGTTCAGTAACGGCGGGAGGGTTCAGTCTGAAGGAGTCGAGACTTCGAATCCGGATCTCACCATGTGTGTTGAGCTCATCGACCATAAGGATAAGCTTGAAGCCTTCTGCCGCCTTCATGGTGATCTGCTCAAGGGGAAGACCATCGGTTTACAAGCACGTCGAGCATTGGGATGTGCAGGGTAGCGACGTGATTGAGGAGGACTCCTCACCGGACGAGCTGATCGATGGAGTCGCGAAAGCCGGCGACATACCCGAATCGGAATAGACGCGGGAGTATTCTGTTGTGTTGTTTGAGTTATGCCATCTTCAACCCAGTTCCAGCGTTTGGCATTCTATGCGTTTTGGCAGGGCGACTCCCTTTGTCTTCTTTGGAGCGTTTGTTTCCGTAATGGAATCGCTGGAAGGAAGGGTATCGTGAGTCGCACCGCCGTTTCGTATCATCCATAACCCATGACCAAAGGTCCTCATACCATGAAATCCAAATCCCGGAGTTCCGACGCGGTTATTCGCGAAGTTGTAGCACAGGAGATCCTTGATTCCCGCGGGAATCCGACTGTCTCTGTTTCCGTCCGTCTTAATGACGGGATTGTTGCCAGTGCATGCGTGCCATCGGGTGCTTCTACGGGAATCCGTGAGGCACTCGAGTTGCGTGATGGTGACTCCAGCCGATATGGAGGAAAAGGAGTGCTCAAGGCGGTTTCGAACGTGAACACCATTATCGCACCGGAATTGGTTGGGAAATCGCCGGTAGACCAGAGGGGTATTGATGAGCTGTTGTGTTCACTTGATGGCACAGAAAACAAATCGAGGTTGGGGGCGAACGCCATTCTTGGGGTGTCGATGGCCGTTTGTCGGGCAGCGGCTTGTGGAACCGGCGATTCTCTTTTCGCCTACCTCCGTCGTTTGCACGGAGCGAGCGGAGATCCGGGCTATGTCATTCCGGTGCCGATGATGAATGTGCTCAATGGTGGTGCTCATTCGACGAACAATGTCGATTTCCAAGAGTTCATGTTGTATCCGATCGGAGCTCCCACCTTTGCTGAGGCGCTGCGCTATGGCGCCGAGACTTTCCATGCCCTCAAGAAGATTCTTCAGAAACGCGGAATGGTGACAGCTGTGGGTGATGAAGGAGGCTTCGCTCCGAACCTCAAATCCAACGAAGAGGCACTGGGGGTTATAGTGGAGGCGATTCAGTCGGCAGGGTACAAACCCGGAAACGATATATCTATCGCACTCGATCCCGCAGCCAGTGAGTTTTTTGACAAAGGCACATATGTGTTCGACAAGTCAGATGGTTCCCGCAAGACATCGGAAGAGATGATTGCTTTGTATCGGGAGTGGGTGGGAAAATATCCCATCGTTTCGATTGAGGATGGAATCGGTGAAGAGGATCGGGATGGGTGGATTTCCATCACAAACGCACTTGGGAAGAACCTTCAGCTTATCGGTGACGACAACTTTGTAACCAATCCGACCATCTTTTCCCAAGGGATTCGTGACGGTATCGCCAACGCGATTCTGATCAAACTCAACCAGATTGGAACGGTGAGTGAAACGCTCGAGACCATACGAATTGCGCAGCGAAATGGATATGGCGTGGTTATCTCTCATCGTTCCGGTGAAACAGAGGACCCATTCATCGCGGACTTGGCGGTGGGGACCTGTGCTGGTCAGATCAAGACCGGATCGTTATGCCGTTCCGAACGGGTTGCCAAATACAATCGGCTTCTCTCGATTGAGCGGGACCTCGGAGCGAAGGCTTGTTTTGGGCAATCACGTGCGTAGGCTGTGGATCCTTCCGATCAATCACTGCGTGCTAATTAGATGAACAGGCTACCCGGCAACTCCGGTAGCCTGCAGGTTCTGCCGGTCCGTTATGGCATGGCCTCCAAGTTGAGAATCGGATGATTCCCGCGTGGTGGATCGAGTAATAAGAGTCAGTGTTTTTTGACTCTATTCAGCGCGAAAGCACCAGCTGTCATCCATAGTGCTGCCAGTCCAAATCCAATCACAGGTGATGCGATTGTCCATAAAGTGCCAACGGTGGCACTTGAAATGAATTTGGCAGTGCCATTTACAGTGCCAAGTGCCCCATAGCTCATGGCCAGAGTGTCGGATTGAACCATTTCGGCTGTGACGGTGGATTCGAGCGCTTCCTGAACCGCAACATACAGCCCGGCAATGAAAAATATCCCTGCCAACAAGGGGATACTGTCTATTTTGAGCCAAAATGCGAGCATTGTCAGTCCAGCAGTCAGTGCCCCGAGAACATATCCTGTGATCAATACCGGCAAGTGGCCGACGCGGTCTGCGACTACCCCTATCGGGAAGGAGACAGCAACCTGAACCAAGTTGCGCCAGACGTAAAGCATTCCGGCGATCTGAGCGGCCCGGACTACTCCGAGCGAGGCAGACAACAGGGATGTGGCTCCAAGTATCAGCAGGCTGTGCGAGAAGTCGCCGATGCCAAATATTGCAACGGCACCTAGATAGCGCTTGAACCTTGCAGGCAGGTTTCTGATCGAAGTGAAGAACTTCAGAGCCGGATTCGGAGAGTGCTCCGGATCACGAACCAGTGTAAGAAATGCGATTACGGCCAGCGTTCCCGGAATGATAGATAACCAGAGGATGAGACGAAACGGTCCAGCGTTCGAGTTCCAATGAAGGCCCTGCGCCCAACCCAAAAGGGCCACTCCCAACAAGGGGCCAATCACTGCCCCAATCGTGTCTGCGGCACGGTGAAGCCCGAAAGCACGTCCTCGCGTTTCGGGTGTGACCGCTTGAATCACGATGGCGTCCCGCAGGGGGCCGCGTAGCCCTTTTCCGAACCATGAGACGGTGCGACCAACCAGGAGCATGGACCAGGCGGTAGAGAGCGCGAGCAATATCTGCCCGATGGGAGTGAGGGCGTAGCCGATCAGCACCAACAGCTTTCTATGACCCAGTTTGTCGGCGATGAAGCCAGATACCATCCTGGTGAACGCAGCGACCGCATCGGCGATGCCTTCGATCAGGCCTAGCGCTGCGGCAGGAATGCCAAGAACGGCCAGAAGCCCCGGCAGGATCACGGTTGTTGTTTCGTGGCAGAAATCGCCGAGCGAGCTCGTGATGCCTGCTCCAATCACGGTTCGGTTGAGCCAGTCTTTGGGTGGATTCCGCCCTGAATCGGATTGTGGGACGTCATGGGGCTTGGTCATATCCGTCAATGAGAGTGTGAGGGAATGGAAGAAGGGCTATGTTATCGACGATTGGGATTTGAGTGAATCATTCCGGGAGATGCCGTTCCATCGTGGGTTCCAATAACGCATTGGGAGTAATTTGTCAGTAAGGATTCTCCTTCTCAGAAGAGCGGAGACCACCCTTGTCGGATGGGCCATTGGAATTCGAGCTTGTCGATGACTTGTCGCCGCATTTGTAGCTCGCTATTGGAGCAATACCGAGCGTTGGGGGCGATAGTGAAGACAAAGTATTCATTTAGACAACGTTCGACTGCGGCCCACCGAGGTCCGTTGCGCGGGACGATGTCGGGAGTGGAATGTGGAGTGCGGGATTGAATGAGAAGAGTCTTTACCACGAATCACACAGCCTGAGCTCCCGGATCTGCAATCGAAGCAAGTTTACCGTCGTCCGATCATTTTGGAGGGGTCGACCCATTCGTCGAACTGGGCTTCGGTCAACAGGCCAAGTGCCAGTGCGGCCTCTTTGAGGGTGAGGTTTTCGGCATGGGCTATTTTGGCGATTTTTGCCGCATTCTCATAACCGATATGGGGGTTGAGGGCGGTTACCAGCATGAGGGAGTTTCTGAGGTGTTCTTCGATGCGGGCTTTGTTCGGCTCGATTCCGGTGGCGCAGAAGCGGTTGAAGGCTCTGCAGGCATCCCCGAGGAGATTGGCGGACTGAAGGAACGCATGAATCATGACCGGTTTGAACACATTCAGCTCGAAATGGCCGTTTGAACCGGAGATCGAGATGGTGACGTCATTGCCCATGATTTGTGTGCAAACCATGGTGAGGGCTTCGACCTGGGTCGGGTTGACTTTGCCCGGCATGATGGAGGAGCCCGGCTCGTTTTCGGGAATCGTGATTTCACCGATGCCGGATCGCGGCCCTGAAGCAAGGAGCCGGATGTCGTTGGCGATCTTCATCAGGCTCAC
>JAFGAQ010000160.1 GCA_016933595.1 Opitutales bacterium
CAACCTACCCAACACACCAAAAACTGTCAATAAAGGCCCTGTGTTTTTATTATGTGGAGACACAGGCATATGGGTGCCTGTGCTGTTAGGTTATGGTCGGGTCTTCCGTTTACGGGATTCGGCCTCGTAGCACTGACGAGCCTCTGGGGTGAGTTCCATCGGATTAATCTGACCGAAGGCAACATCTGTCATCTCCGCGTATTGGCGACTCAGTTCTTCGGAAGAAGGCATACCGTGTGCAAAAAACAGGTCGAATGCCCGTTTCAAAAATGATTTTTTCATATTAGATACTCCGTGTTCATCCACGCGGATGAACGGTTGATTGGTTGAAATCTCTATGTCATTCCCCGGCATTGATTTCCCCGGGGCCAAGTAGAAAGCGATCCAATCAAACCGATGGAGGCGGACGGGCCCAGTGTCCTGTGCGATAGTATTGATCCGCTTTTCGATCCGGCAGGGGCTTTTTCGCCAGATGGAAACAACCAGGTTCCGGTTGAACTCCACACCGTCCGGAAAGAAGCCAATCTGAACTCTCGCAATGAAAACGGCTCTCACGAACCATCTTCCATAGCGGTTTGCCTGGTTTGGGATCCTGAACAAGGAACAGGCAGCCGTCTTCGATGGCATTGAAGGCTGAGCCATCATAGCATTCCGGACCGTGGCCCACCCACGCGAAAACACCCGTCCCGATAGCGGAAAGCAATCCGCACAATACAACCAGTCCCTGTATGATCGTTTTCGTGGTGAAGTGGTTTACATGCATTCCTGCTTGACCTGTCAAACCGCAAAAATCTCCTATGATCCGACCTTCCCAGTTCAATAGAGGCGGAATCTTGAAGGCATCCCATGTTGGATGACATGCCACAACGACTGCTAAATATCAGAGATCGAACACTAGTTCTCAGGGACAGCGGTCTTCGGGATACATACCCAAACCTTTGACCAGCGGGTTCTAGCAAAATTGAGCCCAATCACCGATGTTACGCTATGGGTGTCTCCACACAAGGCCGGCACATCCAATCCAAGCTCCTTCCGCATTTGGGCGGGTTTGCCGCCCCAAGCCTCAGTGATCATCTGATCCACGAGGTATTCATGATCCAGTAGAACGTAGACGGTTTCTCTCGCCTGATCCGACTTCAGTTCTTCCGTAAGCTCCTCACGGATCATCTGACGCATACGGTCCTCTTGGGTCAGTGAGCCATTGTCCGTGCCATTGTCCTGCGACGACCGGATTTCTGCCGCACGCTCATCGATACTTTCTAGCCCAAACTCCCACTTGCGACCCGAATAGAACACCAAACTCGGCTCCGCATACCCGACTCCCACCAAACGGGTTTCTTTGGGCAAGCCCTTCAACTGCTCCGAAACCGGAATCGATACCGACAGTTCCCGCATGTGAATTCCTAGAACCCACTGGGATACGGCAATGCCAAGCACACACAAGAACATGGGAACCCACATCCGGAAACGGAAGCAGACCACGATTCCCGACATACAAAGCAAAATGCCGAACAACAGTGCCATACCGATCCGCAGGGAATCCACCACAAGTCCCGATCCCAGCACCCAGATCAAGCCCGCAACCGCAGCCGTAACCCAAATACCGACATAACTCCAGAACCATACCGAACCAGGATGGCTCACTCCCTTATCCACATAAACCGGCTGCCACACATACATCACCCAAAGGAACAGGGCAGGAAAAGCCGGTAGCACGTAATGCGGCAATTGAGTGGAATACCCAAGAAAAACCAGATAAGGAACCACGATCCAGGACACAAGAAAGGCTGAGGAGGCATCCCAGTCACGCCGCACCCAACGCAAGCGCTCACCCAGGAGCGCAAACCAGGGAAAGAGGCTAAACAGGGCGGTCAGCAAGTAATAGAAAGGCAGCACTTTCCGGTCGTTAAAGGCCTCCACTCCACGCTCAATCACGTGCTTGCCCATTCCAATGTCCCAGAACAAACCATCGGTCGAAATGAGAGCGGGGATACCCCATGCGGCGATCATCGCAAAGGTTACGGGCAGCCCAGCCCAAATGCTCAGTGAACGCCAACTCAGAGGCCTCCGCCAAAACGCGAAACGGAACAACAACAGCGAAAGCATCGGCACCACGATCCCCAATGGACCCTTCGCGAGAAACCCCAACCCGAGGGAAACATAGAGCACCCAAAACCACAATCGACGGTGTTCTTTTCCCTCCTCCGGAAAGAGCAATTCGAACCAGGCCCGGTTTGCGAAAAAGA
>JAFGAQ010000161.1 GCA_016933595.1 Opitutales bacterium
AAACAACCCCGCACTCACAAGGGAATGCGGGGTTGTTGGCGAAACTCAAATAGGAGAAACGATCAGCTTTCGAGCATCTCGCGGGCTTGAGTGACCACTTTGTGGGACGTCATCCCGAGGATGGTCATCACCTTTGAGGCCGGTGCACTGATGCCGAAACGGTTGATGCCGATCACACGCCCATCGAGTCCCACGTATTTATACCATGGAGCGGATACTCCGGCTTCAATCGAGAGGCGTTTGCGGCAGGATGCCGGGAGAACGGATTCGCGATACTCGTCTGACTGACGGTCGAAGCGTTCGAAGCAGGGCATCGAAACCACCCGGACGCCATCGCCGAGTTCCTTGGCTGCGTCAATCGCATGTTGAAGCTCGCTTCCGGTTGCCATGATGATCAGCTTGAGATCGCCTTTTTCCCTGATGGCGACATAAGCACCCTTGAGCACCCCTTCCCGGCGTGTTGCGATTGGGATCTCCTCGAGCGCTCTCAGGTCCTGGCGCGAAAGAATGAGTGCGGTCGGACCGTCATTGCGTCCAATTGCCGAGGCGAAAGCACCGGCAGTTTCTTCGGCATCACCCGGGCGGATGACGTCCAGATTGGGGATACAGCGCAATGCGGCGGTGATTTCCACCGGCTGGTGGGTGGGTCCGTCTTCTCCGACTCCGACTGAGTCGTGGGTCCAAATGTAGGCAACCGGCAGGTGACACAGTGCAGCAAGCCGAACGCTGGGCCGCATATAGTCAGCAAATGTGGCGAAGGTTGCACCGGAGGCCCGGAAGAGGCCATAGTAGGCGAAACCGTTAAGGATGGCACCCATTGCGTGTTCGCGAATTCCGAAAAGGAGGTTGCGGCCATTGGGTGTTTCTTTGGAATAGTTACCCATTCCGTCCAGATAGTTCTTGGTGGACCCGTGCAGGTCGGCGCTGCCACTTATCACCAGAGGCAGTTTCTGGGCTAGGGCGATAAGGGCTTTGCCACCGGAGACGCGTGTTGCCAAGGGCTTGTCCGGTGAAAAAGCCGGGATGTAGCTGAGCAAAGCTTCGGCATCGGGATAGTTGCCTGCGAATCCGTCCTCGAGGATCTGTGCCTTTTCCGGATTGGCCATTTTCCAAGCCGCGTAGACGGACTGCCAAGCTTCGTGTTTGGCAGCAAGCTTCTTCTGGTGATCCGCAAAATAAGCTCTAACCTCTTCGGAAACGAAGAATTTCTCGTCCGGTAATCCGAGACCCTTGCGTGCGCTGTCGGCGAATTTGGCTCCACCTTCTCCGTGTCCCTTTGATGTGCCTGCGACTTCTGGGATCCCCTTACCAATTAGCGTTTTGGCTTCGATCAGTTGAGGGCGGCCACTAGTAGCGGAGCGTGCCTTTTCGTAGGCTGCGATGACCTCGGAAATGCTGTTGCCATTGATCTTCTGGGTGTCCCATCCCATGGCTTCGAAGCGTTTCTGGACGTCGCCGCTCTGGGTGACGCTTGCCATGGCATCCAAGGTTACATCGTTCGAGTCATAGATGAGGATGAGGTTATCGAGTCCAAGATGCCCGGCCAAGGCGATCGATTCGAAGGAGACCCCTTCCTGCAGACAGCCATCACCGGCGAGGCATACCACCTTGTGGTCAAACAGATTGTGGACCGGTGTGTTGAATGTCGCTGCTGCCATCTTGGCTGATATCGCCATTCCGACTGCATTCCCGACTCCTTGTCCGAGCGGGCCGGTGGTGCATTCCACCCCCGGGGTCTCGCCGAATTCCGGATGCCCAGGCGTCTTGCTCTTGAGCTGGCGGAAGTTGCGGACCTCTTCAATTGGGAGATCAAATCCGGCGAGGTGGAGCCAGGCATAGAGGAACATGCTTCCGTGTCCTGCTGAGAGAACGAAGCGGTCGCGATTGATCCATTTCGGATCTTTTGGATTGTAGTTCAGCGTCTGCCCAAATAGTGCGGCCCCAACTTCGGCTGCGCCGAGTGGGAGTCCGAGGTGTCCGGACGAACAGGCTGCGATGGCATCGATGGCAAGGCCCCGAGCCTGGTCAGCGGCCTTCGAGAGTGCGGCAAGAGTGTTATCCATATGATTGATAGGGTTATGGTGAAGCCAATCAGAGACTCAAGGAAGAACGCCACAAAACATTAGAAAAACTGAAAAACTGATCCGTAGTGGCGATTGGAGGGCGATTTTTTGGGTTTGCACGAGTGGAATGGCGGGTTATGTTGATCCGATTGCCGCTATGGATTTTCTCCTTCAAAACACATTATCCGGACACAAAGAAAAGGTATTTCCCGCAGACGGGCAAACGCTCCGGTTCTATTGCTGTGGGCCCACGGTCTATGGGCCGGCTCACATCGGAAACTTCCGTACTTTTACGATCCAGGATTTGTTTCGTCGCACGGCTGAGGCTATTGGTATCCGGACTTGTCATGTGCGAAACCTGACGGATGTGGATGACAAGACCATCCGCGAATCTCAAAAAGCAGGGCTTTCGCTGAAGGCGTTTACCGATCAATGGACCCGGCGTTTCGAGGATGATTGCAAGTCTCTCAATCTATTGGAACCGCACCACAGTCCATCAGCGGTGTCGCATATCCCCCAGCAGATTGAGTTGATCCAACGGCTTGTGGACAAGGGGCTCGCCTACAAGGGGCAGGATGGGTCGGTTTATTTCCGTATCTCCGCATTTCCTGCCTATGGAAAGCTTTCGGGGCTCTGTCGCGAGGGTTTGGTATGTAATGCGGATGGGCGTTTGCATTCAGAGGATGAATACGGAAAAGAGGATTACTCGGATTTTGCGCTTTGGAAAGCATGGAAGGATGAGGATGGTCCCAATCGCTGGGAAAGCCCTTGGGGGCCGGGTCGGCCGGGTTGGCACATCGAATGCAGTGCCATGAGCATGCATTACCTTGGGGAGAGCTACGACGTGCATTCGGGTGGGGTCGACCTGGTTTTTCCCCACCACGAGAATGAAATCGCGCAGAGTGAAGGGGCGACCGGCAAACCCTTTGCAAGGCACTGGTTCCATCCAACCCATCTCAGGGTGGAGGGTCAGAAGATGAGCAAATCGCTCGGAAATTTGTACACACTTGAGGATATTCGCGCGCGAGGGTTTTCTCCGGAGGAGTTGCGGTATGTGTTGATATCCGGACACTTCCGGCAACCGCTCAATTTCACTTGGGACTCGTTGCATGCGGCCCGCAGCGCCTTGCAGCGTCTTCATAAATTCCGTTCAAAGCTGTCGCCGGCTACACCGGTTGTTGGGCAACCCGCCGGATCATCTATACCCGAGTTTGGAGTTTGGGAGCCGGTGATGGCTTCTTTGGCAGACGACTTGAATGCCGCGCAGGCATTAGGTAGACTGTTCACACTGATTCCCCAGGCTGAGTCGGCGCTGGTTTCGGATCCATCCGGACGGGAGTCTATCTTGGCTGGCTTTGATCGGGTGATGTATGCGTTCGGGTTTAGACTTGAGGCGGAAACGGCGCCGGAGGGTCAATTGGACATCCCTGCCGATATTCTTGCCTTGGCTGAAGCGCGTTGGCAGGCGAAGCAATCCCGCGATTGGGCCAAGGCAGATGCTTTGAGGCTCGATCTCAGCTCCCGCGGCTGGGTCGTCAAAGACACGAAGGATGGCTACAGCTTGTCTCCGGTCGCGGTATGAGTATGGTGTTGTTCGACTGACATGAAGTATGTCCTCATAGCGCTCATCCAATTTTACCGGATTGTTCTCTCGCCCCTGAAGGTGTTCCTCGGGATGGATGGCTCCTGCCGTTACATTCCGACCTGTTCGAACTATGCCCTTGAGGCGGTTCGGGTTCATGGAGCATTGAGAGGCGGGTGGCTTGCGATCAAGAGGGTGGCCCGATGCCATCCGTGGTCGCGTTACGGGTACGACCCGGTGCCACCTGCTCGAACGAGAGCTGCTTGTTGTCAGGAAAGGGTGCCGGATCACCTTGTGGATCCCATGCCATGAAAAATGCACGAAACTCGACTGGTTTGAAAAGCAGATCATTCTATCAGGTGATCCTTGTATTATGGCTCACGAATTTTTTGCTGTTCCTGGTTGGATGCAAGCCGCTACGGGAAGAAGGCATCAGTGGGGGAGTGGCCACTGCCCAATGGCAAACCGTATCAGAGCCTGATCTCGGATTCCGTATTGATTTTCCAGGAAAGCCGGAACTCCGGAATCAAGCATTCAATACGGCAAGCGGAGCAGGGCAGGTCTTTCTATACAGCTTCAAGCACATTGCCTTCGAATATGGTCTTTCGGTAATGCGACTGCCCCCTGCCGAGGTGAACACAGATGATCTTGAAGGGGTTTTGGACGCAACAGTTCAGGATCTGGTTCGAGAGAAAAAAGGACTTTTGTCGTTTCAGGAAAGCATGAATGTCGGAGGGTTTCCCGGCCGCCGCGCGACGGTTTCACTTCCGGAGACTTACCTGAAAGATAACCGGGCCCATACGCTTATCGTATTGCGGGGGAACTATGTGTATCGCGTGACGGCAGCGGGGATTGGGAACATCGACATTGTTCAGCATTTCTTCAACTCATTCGAGATCCTTCCCTTTCCCGGGGAGGGTTGATCCACTCTGGTTTCCCGTTTTTCGTTACCGGATTCTCGCAGGTGTTCCGGCGTCCATTCATGAGCAATGGTCATCATCTTGAGGTTTGACTTTGTCCTGAGTAGACGCATTCGGTTCTTTCTGATCCTCCATGATATCTCCAACCATTGTAGTATTGGCTCACAAAAGGGCTGAAAGCCTTCGCCGTTTACTGGGTTCGCTATTGCGCGGGTCGTATGGCGATCATAATGTGTCGCTTATCATCAGTGTGGATCATGGGGCCGATCCCGATGTGGTGTGTTTGGCGAACTCGATGGAGTGGCCATTCGGGCCACGGGAAGTGGTGATTCGAGAGGAGCGTTTGGGTTTGCGCGATCATGTCTATGCGTGTGGGCGCTTTTTGGAAAGAATGGGAAGTATGATCATGCTCGAAGACGACCTTATGGTTGCCCCGGGTTTCTATGATCTGGCTTGTCAAATGGTGCGTGCCTACCAAGGGGACGATCGTATTGCGAGTATGGCGCTTTACCATCATGCGTTCAATGAGACATCGAAGATGCGATTCTGGCCAATATCGGATGGATACGACGGCTATTTTTTGCAGGTGGCCGCTTCTTGGGGACAGTGCTGGACAGCTGAGCAGTGGGAACGTTTTTCCCGTTGGAGCGAAGACCAGACCCATGAGTCGGTGGAATCTAAAGGAATCCCGTGGGATATGCGCAAATGGCCTTGGAGTTCATGGAAGAAGTGGTATACGGCTTTTCTCGTCGATACTGGGCGTTATGTGGTTTATCCGCGAATTTCGACGACCACCAACTTTATGGAGTTGGGGGAGAATCATCGCGAGAGTGATGCTACCTACCAACGGGAATTGCTGGTGGGTGGGCGTGAATGGAATTTGCCCTTGCTGGACCAATCGCTCAGTCGGTATGACGCTTACTGCGAAATCGAGCCAACCGTATTGAAGCGCTTGGTGCCTGAGTTGGCCATGTTCGACTTGACGGTTGACTTGTCTGGAATGAAGCCCGTGTCTGAGGTCGGATCCTCGCACTTGATCAGTATCAAGCCGTGTTGCAATCCCATATTGGGTTATGGCCGTCGCCTTCGTCCTTCTGAATGGAACGCTATTGCCGGAATATCTGGCACAGAGATTTCCGTAGGAAGGCGGGAGGATTTTGAGATGTTGCCGGAACGCTCATTGGATTGCGACATCAACTACCATTATGGGGTTCCATGTAAGCTGCTGGGTCGTATGTTCCTTCAACGTATCGAGAGCAAGCCCTTCGGAGCGTTACTCCGCATGTTATACAAGGCATTTCGTGTTTGGCGTGATAAACCACTGCCTTCAACCAAAAACGGAAAGATCTCTGGATGAAGATTCTTGTAGTATTTGGAACTCGGCCAGAAGCGATCAAGATGGCGCCGCTGGTGACAATGCTAAAACAGGTTCCGGGCATTGAAACGAGAGTGTGTGTCACGGCTCAACACCGTGAGATGCTCGATCAGGTTTTGCGTTTGTTTGAGATTACACCCGAGTATGACCTGAACATCATGACACCTGGCCAGACTCTTTCTGGTATTGCGGTAACGATTTTGCAGGGCCTCGATCCCGTGTTGGTTGAGTATGCTCCGGAACTTGTCCTGGTTCATGGAGATACGTCCACTACATTTGTTGCGACTTTGGCATCTTTCTACCGCCATATTCCGGTGGGTCATGTTGAGGCAGGGCTTCGCACCGGAAATCTGAAGTCTCCCTGGCCTGAGGAAGCAAATCGGGTCCTTACCGGACGACTGGCGTCTCTCCATTTTGCCCCGACTGCCAATGCTCATGCGAATCTACTCGCGGAGGGAGTGAAGGAAGATCAGGTCTGGGTTACGGGCAATACGGTTATCGATGCATTGTTGTGGGTGAAATCCAGATTGGATGGCGATCCGGAAATCCGGGGTGCTTTCGATCGTCAGTTTTCATTCTTGAATGCAGAGCGTCGTATGGTGCTCATTACCGGACATCGGAGGGAGAGTTTTGGCGTTGGATTTGACCGGATCTGCAATGCTATCCGATCCATGGCGGCCGACTATCCTTCGGTGGACTGGGTCTACCCTGTTCACCTCAATCCAAATGTCCGGGAGCCCGTTGGCCGGATATTGGGTGCCTTGGACAACGTACATTTGATCGATCCACTGGACTACTTGCCTTTTGTGTACATGATGGACCGATCCTTTCTGATTCTAACCGATTCAGGAGGGGTTCAGGAAGAGGCCCCGTCTCTTGGAAAACCCGTTCTGGTTATGCGGGATACTACCGAGCGACCGGAAGCAGTGGAGGCGGGCACGGTGCGCTTGGTTGGAAGTGACACTTCCCTCATCATGCAAGGTTTGCGTGAACTTCTCGACAATCCGGAATCTTATCTGGCGATGACCCGGGCTCACAATCCCTATGGCGATGGCAACGCTTGTCAACGCATCGTCAAGGCATGTAGTCAATGGTTGGCCTGACGATTGGATTGCTTGTGATTGCGTGTCGGTTATGAGAATTGCGTTGTATACTGATGAATCGTTGCGATTCCAATCCGAGGATGCCGTGGAGCTTTTTTCCGGAAGCCCCGTTGAATGCATTTGTCGAGCGGA
>JAFGAQ010000162.1 GCA_016933595.1 Opitutales bacterium
ACGGTGCGATCCACATCGAAAAGAACGCTTCTCTTTGAGTGGCCTCTTGAAAAGGTCGCGGCTGGTGATTCAATCCTGTTTGGCAGATCATCCCCTCTCATGCGAAACGGACCTTACAGCTTTGCAAGTATCGCTTCTTTGCGTTCTTTTGTTATCCTTTTTGTTGTCGCTATCTTCCCTGTGTTAGTGTTGTTCGTTGCGACTCCATCGGGATCATCATGACCGGGAGGGTTTCCGGGAAGCCCTCCCGGTCGCGGCACTGTCCTGCCCTCGGTTCCAATCATTAAGTCGTTTTCAGTTCAGACGACAACTCCCCTGACATAGGGGGTCCCGTCCCAATGCCGCAACTGAGTGGATCGAATGCCCACGCCAAACCATACGAATCTTAACATATCAGCATGTGTATTAGCGACAATTCCCTTGACACTCATCGGCCTTGACATTTTATCTATCGTGAAAAATCTGATCTACCCTCTAAAAAGATCGCGACCCAAACTACTGCATAGCGACTTCGTTCAACCAATAGTTACCTAACTCGTAAGGGCCTTCGGCCAAACCCAATAACCAATTATCCACAATGAACCCTGGAACCGATACTATATCCATCCGTGAGACCATTATCGACGGATTCAAGATTGGGGTGAAAAACCTAATTCCTCTTATATTTGCATTTATCCTCTGGATAGTCACGATTTGGATCCCCTACATCAACGTCGGCACCACGATTGCCCTCTTTGTTGCTATACCAGCATTGTTGTCAAAAGGCAAAATGCTATCACCTCTCGAGATATTCTCGTCGCGATATAGAGTTCACATGGGCGATTTTTTTCTCGTGACTGGATTCATGCTGCTGATCATTCTTCCCGCTTACGCTTTTTTCATCGTTCCGGGGATAGTGATGCAGATTACCTACATGTTTGCACTCATGCTCTCATTTGAACATAAGCTAAACAGCATTCAAGCGCTTGATGTAAGCAAGATCATGACGGTCGGGAGACGCTGGGCAATATTCTTCTCCTATTTCTTTGCGCAACTGGCATCATACATTGTTCTCATCATCTTAGCATACATTGCGGATATTCTGGCGGTAATATGGGCCATCATAACCATGCCTCTGTTCTTGGGGATAACTGCCAGCCTCTATCGGCAGCTTATTCCATCTGAGTATAGAGATCATACCGCTCCAGAACAACCAGATGTAACCAAAGCTGGATAATAAAACAATCCACTGGTATCACACAAGGTTACTTTGCTTGGTAACGACTGGTGACCGTAAGGCCCGAATCGATACCAAGCAAAGGGATTGCATTTCCAAATAATGGTGAAATGCGCGGGTCCTTTGAGGGCATATCACGCGAACTCCGTCTTATCAATGGCGCCATCGCTGCCCCTTGATAAATGATGAGAACCCTTCATTTTCTATGCAAGATCGGACAGCCCAACGCCCGCGGCGTTTCTGGCCATTCCGATATAAGGCAGATCAGGGCCACCCATACTGTTTTCGATGTAGCCGAAGTTGTGTTCGACAAGACGCCGGTTCGCGGACTTGAACGAATTGGACTCCTTGGAGCTTTTGCTCAACGGCTGATTGCGATAGGCTTTTCCGTGGATGAATCCCGGTTTCATGAAACGATGGCCTCCCTACGTTCCAGCGAAGCTCAACAAACCGCGATTCAAGTCAGTTTGCGATCAGGAACCGGTCGATCATCCAGAAACAAATCCGGATCCAGCCTGAGGTAATCCGAGACACAGTCCACCATGCGACGCACATCACAAAGCACGCATTCCGCGTCACCCAATCGCCCGCTCCGTGCGATTCCCCGTTCAAACAGAATCGGCCCGATCTTGTCGTAATTTCGGGAAATATCACCGTGTGACTGATCGTGAAGGTGCATGGGACGCTCCAGTGTGGAACCGTCGGGCATGCGGATTCTGAACAAAGCCGTTGTTTCAGTCAGGCGTCCCGGGACGCTATTCCACTCCTCGACACCGTGCAGGATGGTATTGCGCTTCAGGCTGCACCCCAGAAACAACACCTGAGCACTCCTGTCGTATAGTTTTCCATAGCATCCCACTCTTGAACAGGGAGTGTCGCTGAGTTCCTCGCCGGAAACGAATGACTCCGCTCCAATACCCGAAGCCGCGACAGAATGCGTGGGATGAAGCGAACGGAACACCCCCGGTCGCCGCATGAACAGATTCGAGAGAATTCCAACACACGAAGGAGTTGCGGTTGGATCATACCAGAAGTTGCCCTTTTCAATTTGGTCCCAGGTATGAGTTGGAAGAACCAACAAACCCGGTGACACAAATGCTGAAAACGCCTGGATGACTTCATCCGCTCCACCCTCAACCGGTCCGATTGCTTTCATCGAAGCATGCACCAGCAACACACCATCCGGTGACACGCCCATGTCTCTCAAATCCCCGATCAAATCCACCCGGTTATACATACTACTCTCACAAATTACCGAGGGGCATTCTGCTGAATCCAGAGAAGAATAACAACCCCGCATATGTTCAAACATTGTCAAAAACGTCCATAACTCGAATTTGGAGCGAACAAACTGATTTTTGTCCTTGTGCTTGATGCGATTGTAAAAATGATCAGCATTATTGGCTTTCGGAAAACGATTGCTAACGTATTGTTGTACTCATCTTCCAAATTTCTGCTGTTGCCTGCTTGCACAAGCCTCCCCCAGTCAATCTTCCAAGACCCGGAAAAAACTGGATGCTCTATTTTGTGGCATCCTGCATGGTGCTGTTTGCAGCATGGGGTTTCTTCCGTCTTCAGAACGATGCGATGCACCACCGGCTTGCGATTGACTATGTTGAAGAAGCCCGCCTGACATGTGAAATTGCAAGGCCGGTCAACCCGGATGCTTTGTTAGAATTGGAAGCAGCCGGCGGCTTTCAAACCCACCCGGAAACGGACCTGACATGCAAACGGGCATGCTACCGGATGGTGCTGAAGAACCCGCACAACCGGGCAGCAAGAATCGCGCTGGTTCCCCACATTCCGACGATTGACCACTTTGTTTTGTATGATCCGTCGAATGTGGAGGGTGGTTTTAGGATTGACCCACAGGGACGAGGGCATCCGCAACGAAACCGATCGCGGATCAGCCTCGCTCCCAGCTCCAGAGTTGAACTCATGCCAAATGAGATCCGCCGGGTGTTCATATACGTGGAGGATTCGATGCTTCCCGTATCCGATATTCTGGTTCTTGATGCATTTGAGTATGAGCGCTCGGAATCCCGGGAGCTCATGGTGTATACATCCTATTTTGCTATCACCGGAGGTCTGTTCTTTTTCTATCTTTTGTTCAACACGGTAATGCGGGATAGGAGACAATCCTGGTTTCTGGGTTACCTGCTTTCGACCATTGTTCTTTCGTGCTTATCTTCGGGTGTGCACTCTCTTTTCTTCCCGCTTTGGGGTATATGGGAAGACACCATTGTGTTTGGGGCACTGGTCACCAACTGCCTGTTCTTCCTCGAATTCGTGAGGGTTTTTCTCTTCGAATCAACGAGCAAAATCCTATGCTATCGGATCCTTCGAATCAACCAGGTCCTGATACTCGGATCCTACGTCGGAGTGTTGATGCTTTTGCTCAATCACCCCACAGTGAGTGCATTTGTCTTTTCCTGGGTGATTCTGCTGTTTCTTGCTTCGCATGTTCTCGCTCTCTTGTGTGCCTTGAGCTGTGCGATCCGACGCGTTCCAGGGGCCCGGGTGCTCGTCGCTTCTTTCGCCCCGATGGTGATCGGGATCGGAGTGGGAGTCGCTGACGATCTTGGGCTATTCCATGATTTTACGCACGGATTTCCGCCCCTTTCCGGGGGAGCACTTTCCATGATCTTCCTCGGTGTGGCGATCGCCCACCAATACCGGCGCCTTCAGAACGAACACGAAGCCCTTCAGAAAAACTACACCCGCAATCTGGAAGATGCGGTGGAAAAACGCACAAGCGAACTGCAGGAAGCCCAGCACCATCTCGAATTGGTCGTCAAAGATCGGGAAAGAGTGCTAAGCATCGTCGGACATGACCTCCGCAACCTGATTGCCCAAAGAGAAAGCGCCAGTAGTCTTCTTCAGACCGAGTATGAGTCCCTTGGAGAATCTGACCTTCGCTCGCTCCTCCACATCATTGGGGAAAGCGCCCGGACCGAAATGATCCTGCTCGAGAACCTAATCGAATGGGGAAAAGCGAGATCCGGAGTAAATGGGACCGGGATCAGCCACACATGTAGTATTGAAGACGCCGTTTCCAAGGCGCTGGAACAGCTGGCCGAAGTCATCCGTCGAAAGGATCTGCGCATTGATGATAAAATCGACCAGAATCTGACAGCGGCAGCAGACCTTCACGCGCTCACCACCGTCATCCGCAACCTGGTCACCAACGCAGTCAAATTCACTCCACGCGGAGGATCGATCGTCTTGCGTTCGTCTTTGCAGGGCGAGTCCGTAGTTGTGGAAGTCGTGGATAGCGGGATCGGGATGAACCCATCCACACTCGCCGCACTCTGCGGACACACGAACCACTCTCCTGGAAAAGGCACAGAAGGTGAGCACGGCAGCGGACTCGGATTGATGCTTTGCCGGGAACTACTGGAAAGCTTTAAGGGATCTTTAGAGTTCATGAGCGAACAAGGGCAGGGCACCACCGCAGTCATCCGAATCCCCAAGGCTTGACCCAATCGCGTTTTCTGTTTCGATCCTGAATGCAATCCATCCGACGGACACGCAGCAGGTATCCTCCAATCTCGCCCCCTCTTGCCCATGAAATCCACCATGATATCCCTTGTATTACTACTCATTCCGGCTTTCTGTGGCTTTGCGGAAGACGAGGTCCACATGAACAACGGGAAAGTGTTCCGGGGTTTGGTGGTGGAACAATCGGATTCCCATGTGTCGGTTGAGATGGCAATAGGGATTGTCACCTTGAAGCGCAGTGAAGTCCGGGAAATCAGAATAGGCACTGATTCGGAGGTACAGAGACAGCAGCGAGTGGTTGCCAACAAATACAAAGACCAAATCAACGATCTTAACAAGCTTGCAAGGCGCGCCTACGAGATCCGCAACTCCCTGATGATCGCCCGGCAGGGAGTTCCAAGGTCCCAAGAGAGCCAAAAGCAGAGAGATAGAGTCTATCAACTCGAGATGGAGTATGCTCAGCTCCTCCAAGAATTCGAATCCTATCGACAATACTCCGGTAAAACGGTGGTTCCAGCCATATACCGGGCCTACAAGGAAATCGAGTCCAAGATATCGAAAATCGAAGCAGATATCGCACTGGAGAACAAAATTCTGGAAGGCATAATCCAGAAAGAAGCACTCGCAAACCAAAAAGTTTCTGACGCTAATACCCGGCTCCAGACTGCGGTTGAGGAGATTGAGACGGAAAGGGACCGACTCTTGAACGCAGGGTGTCCAGAACAGGAGCTCGCATTCGCACAGAAAGCGATAAGCGAGCTTTCGGATGGAAAATCCGGTCCATCCCGCATTCCGCTTATGAAAAACGGAAATACCTACATGCTACCGGTTCAATTGAACCGGTCGGTAACCGATGTTTTCATGTTAGACACAGGGGCTTCCGGGATCCTTATCAACAAAAGGCTCTTTCACCGGCTTCATCTATCAAGAGACAAATACATCGGAAATGGGTTATCCACCATTGCCAACGGCCAGACAATCGAAACCGAAATCTGGATGATCGATGAAGTAAGAGTCAATGCCTTCTCGGTAAAAAACGTTAAGGTTATCGTTTTGGTCGATCCGGCCCACGACGACATTATGCCCCTGCTCGGTGGAGAGTTTCTGAACCACTTCCACTATCAAATCGATCCGGTCGGGAAAAACCTCATCCTTGAGCCGTTGAACGGACGGAACAACTGACGGCCCATTCGATCGGCGGCTGGGCGATGGTCTACCGTTCCCATTCCCCGCTTGAGTAGTTGAACACACCATACCCTTCCAAGGCCTGGCTGAAATCCAAAAACATCCAGCAACGGTCCCGGTAACGGAACACTTGTGGAAAGCAATCCATCCGGGTGTAGAGCCAATCCCAATCGGAAGACCACAGGCTGACCGCATCTGGAGTGTTCCACTGCATCCACAGCCATCCCATATGCTCATGATAGACCCATGGATAACGGTCATCATGGACATATCCAAACCACGGACTGTATTTCCATCCGCCATCGGTCTCCTGAATACCAGCAAACGGGTTGGACCCACTCTCATCGGGAAGGGATGCCCCTGCCGAGGCTTCGGATGTAGCAACCCCAGTGGCAACGGCACTGACCCCATCTGCCACCACGATTTCGGAAAGCCCAGTGCCCCCCTCCAACTCATGGATGACTGAAAAGGAATACCGTCCTTTCCATGCGGGATTCTCCAGAATACGATCCACCATCTCCACAGGACTCAACGCTGCCAGCGATTCTACCTCATCCACTGTCGGAACCCGCTTCAGCATCGATCCGACAAGGTAAGCCGCAAGGTCGCGACCCGACACATCCGGCATGCCATAGACATAATCCCGCATGCCCACCCGGGTATTATTAACCCAATCAAACAGGAAAGCTCCGGGGCTTGTAGCAGAGGCCAGTCTTGAGGAGGACTGCACCTCTTGTTGCAACGACGGATCCATGGAAAAACGGTTTCGGAATATCCCACGGACCCAATCCCTGCGGTCTTTCTCCTCGTTCAATGCGCCCGGACTCCCATGAAGCTTTTGGTAGAAATCACTTTCCAAAAAGGTGTCCAATGCCTCCGGAAGCGATTGAACGCTCCCATCGACATCCATTGGACCGGGATAGCCAATTTGCATCTGCAAGCTATAAAGCCCGGTGCTTCCCAGATACCCTGACACCTCAAAATAGTAGATACCCGGATCCAGAACCCGCTGAACGAGACAATTGAAATAAGCGCCCGAATCATCGTCGTAGGCCAAGGCATGCCCATCATCGTCCATCAGTAATCCAGCCGTATCGGTCGACCCAAGGGTCTGAAGCGTTACCATGTCCTGGGCATTCACACGAAACACAAAAACGTCTTTGTCGGTCCGGCTCTGGACACCCCCTGAGAGACTGGTTTGATTCTCATCGATTTCCGTTGGATCGAAGCGGGTATCGCCGTGCACGTCCGCCGGGTTCCCTGCCATTGTATCCGGGCTCCATTCCATCCCGGACATAAAGTATCGAAACTCCTGTGGAGATGCCCATCGCCCAACCGCCGCATGCCAACAGGCGTACCCTGCACGGATCACTCCAGCTTCAGCCGTATCGACGAGTCGGGCGACCCATGTCGGACGGCTCAGCACCCCAAAATCCAATTCCTGAACCGCATCCGACCACTCCGCCTGATCGGGCATACGACCCAGACAATCCAAAAACACCCGAACCACAAAGTCGCGGTTGCTTGTAAGCGGATCAAAAACCGACTCTGCCGCTTGCGCCGGAGCGACTACCAGCACATTCCTCACCGCAACTGAGGACATCAGTCCTTGATCATCCAGAGCAACCACCTCGATCAGATGAGTCCCTGGGCTATCCAGACGCACAAATTCCGACTGATATGGAAACACGTTGACCGGAGAGCCCAAAGGCTGACCATTCAACGAAAAACGCACCTCCCGGATGCTCCCGTCAGAATCAGAGGCGGAAGCATCCACCCAAAGGGTTTGCCCGACTTCAAATACCTGATCCGCAGCGGGCCATACGATCTCAACCCCGGGACGCACCATCGGCTTAGCATGAACAAAGACTTCGATCTCAGATGGAGTCGAACGGTTTCCTTCATTGTCAAGTGCGACTGCCCGGAAACGATAAAGTCCGGGTTTCTCCACTACGTAGGAAGGAAGAACATACGGGTACTCCGTTGCTGTGCCCAACCGGATGCCGTCAAGATAGAACAGAACCTCGCGAATCGTCCCATCTGAATCCCGCGCATCGACCCCCAACTGAATCGCCTGGCCAACATGGATCCCCTCATCCGGAAGCGGCGAGATAAAGCTGACCAACGGACGGAGCCCAGCCCGCTCATCAACCTGAACACGCACCGGATCCGCATAGGCCTGGTTCCCGGTGTCATTTGTTGCAACCGCCCGAAAGGCATAGATCCCTGCTGACGGAAACTGGTAATCCAACACAAACGCCCCATCCTCGGGCTCACCGTTTCCAATCCACACATCGTTCGCGTAAAACGCCACGATCGTCAGGATTCCGTTGCTGTCGAATCCACTGGCCTTGAGACAGACGGTGTCGCCCGGCCGGAAACGTTCATCGGGTTGCGGATCCACAATATGAACCGCGGGCGGCGAGCCTTCCACCACCCGGATTGTCACAAAGGCTGAAACCCCACTGGACAGACCATCCAGATCCACCACCCGGGCGGCCACCTGATAAGAACCGGCACGAACCGGAGTCCACACCGCCTGATACGGAGCCTCAACCGATTCAGCTACCTTGGCACCATTGACCAGAAAGTCGACCCGTCCGACCCGCTCGGCCGATCCACCAGCACCACCGGCAACAGCCGAAAGTGGCACATGCTTCCCGGCTTCATATGTACTGCCATCGACGGGCAAAACCATCCGGGCATAACACCCGCTCGAAACAACCTCGACCCGAACCTCATGCGATACCGAACGTCTGCCGGCCACATCCACCGCCATCGCCCGCAAACGGTAATCTCCGGGTTGAGCGGGTTGCCATGAGAACCGATGTATCGCGGATGCACCCGCGCCATCGACAGCCGGAAGCCGGACACCATCGACATACAGTCCGACATCTTTTATCGGAACACCTCCGGACGACTGGACCTCCACGGCAATCACCAACTCCACTCCCATCGCCAATGACGCGCCATTCGCAGGATCGGAGATACTCACAACCGGGGCCGAACCATCCAAACGCGGCAGCACTTGCACCGTTATCGTATCCGACACCGTAAACGTACCGTCTCCGTGAAACGCCCTTGCGCGAATGCTGTGAATCCCCATCGCATCCGGCAAATGAACGCATGAATAGGGAGGAACCGCATCCTCCGAACCTGCAATTGCAACGTAGGCACCCGCCGACGAACCATCGGTCTCGAATACCACTTGAGTCACGGTCTTATCCCCAAACACCGCCTCCGCGGTCAAAACAAGGGGACTTCCAAGAGGAATCGAAAGACCATCTTCCGGATGCAGCATCGCAATACCCCGGATTCCCACGGTCCCGTTCCATTCATCGAGCACCTCTCCATCCGTTCCAAACGCCTTCACTGCAAATGGCACATTTCCGGGACGGGTGAAAACATGTCGCAAAACCCCGGTTTCCAAACCCGACTCATCCGCAACCATGCCCTCAAC
>JAFGAQ010000163.1 GCA_016933595.1 Opitutales bacterium
GAGGCGAAAGGGTTTGATTCACCGGTTAGGGGATGTTATCGAGGCGGACATGATGGAAATGCGCTTTCGATTCAGGTCGCGGGTATGGATTGCGGGGGTGTTGAGTGGCCTGATGCTGGTTATGAGTGCCTGTGGTCCGTCCAAGCCGAAAACCCGTATTGCCGCACCTCAGCGGGTGGTTGCGTCCGAGATGCTCGACCGCTTTGTCCCCGGATCGATCGGATTGCCAATTGAGGGGACTCCATGGATTGGCCATGTGAAGGCCGTTGACCTGGATCAGGATGGCCGGATGGATGTGCTCGCCTGTGAATCCCGCGAGAACAAGGTCATGTGGTTGCGGCAGCTCGAGGACGGGAGTTTTGACGAGCAGGTGTTGGCGGAGAACCTGCGGGCTCCGGTTCATGTGGAGGAGGCCGACATGAATGGAGATGGGCACCTGGATATCGTTGTGTCATCCATGAGCGTGGTGTTTCCGAACAACGACAAGATCGGTGCGATTTTCATCCTCGAGAATGACGGACAGCAGCGGTTCACGACCCACCTGATCATTGAAAACATCGACCGGGTGGTGGATGTGCGAGTGGTCGACCTGGATGCGGATGGGAAACTCGATTTGGCGGTGGGGCAGTTCGGCTATGATCAGGGGGAGGTCCGGTGGATGCGCCGGATTGGTCCATGGGAGTTTGAGAGTGAGGTATTGCTTAAGCTTTCGGGAACGTGTTTTGTGAATGTTGCGGATTATACCGGAGATGGAACACCGGATATCGTGGCGTTGGTTTCCCAGCAGTGGGAGGAAATCCATCTGTTCGCGAACGACGGAAAAGGGAATTTCACCAGTAAGATCATTTGGGGGTCCACCAACGAGGATTACTCGCTCAGTGGAATGAGCACCGGTGACATCAACCGGGATGGCCGCCCCGATATTCTGTTCACCAACGGAGACGGCTTTGGGCCGAATCCGCTTCCCGGCCCGAAGCCATGGCATGGGGTTCAGTGGTTGGAAAATGCCGGCAATGGGAATTTTCGCTTTCACCGGATCGGGGATCTGGGGGGTGCATACAGTCCGGTGGCTTGGGACATGGATGATGACGGCGATCAGGATGTGGTGGCACTCAGCGCGTTCAACGACTGGAACAATCCGAAGTCCGAAGCGCTGGTGTGGTATGAGAACGATGGATTCATGCGCTTTGTTTCCCGTATCCTGGCCTATCGGCCGACCCATTTGCTTTCGTTGGATATCGCGGATTTTGATCATTCCGGCAGACCTACATTGGTCACGGGTGGATTTCATGCCTATCCGCCATATGGGAACATGAGCCGGATCTTGCTCTGGCGCCCGGACTTTTCCTTCAACGAACCTTGAAAGCCATGACAAGCATAATGTTGAAACGATGGATGCCAGTGTTGGGATGGATTGCCTTTGGGATCCTGATGTTGTCCGCTTGTGGCGACCGCTCGGGGTGGTTGAGGGATCAGGTGCCGGATTTACCGCAGATGGACGGGAAACCGGAAGCGATGGTGAAGCTCGTTAAAGCGGCCCATTCCGGAGTAGTCGACGGCCGTGAACCCCTGCGCGCGATGGCGGAACTCGCGAGCGTATACCATGCCAATGGCTATTTGGCGGAGGCATGGCAATGCTATGGCGCATTGATCGAAGTCGAGCCATCCAAGGCGGAGTGGCACCATTTGCTCGCTACGATCGTTGCCAGTTATGGAAGGCTTGAGGAAGCCATTCCCCTTTGGGAGGATGTGGTGCGGCTCGATCCTTCCTATGCGCCGGCCCATCTCCGACTCGGCGATATCTATGCCAAGCTCAATCGATGGGACGAGGCCAAGGTTGTTTTTTCCAACATGTTGAAGCATCATCCGGATAATCCCTATGGATTAATGGGGATGGGGCGTGTTGCGATTGCCAAAGAAGCCTGGACGGAAGCACGTGAGTGGCTTGAAAAGGCGAGGATCCGGTCTGATGATCGTATCGGGGTCGATCTGCTCATCACGGTTTACGAGCGGCTCGGTCTCAAGGATAAGGCCGATCTCCTGTATCGGACGGTGCCTTGGGGGGGCTATGCGGACATCCCGGATCCATGGGTTTGGTCGGTGATGGAACAGAGCTTTGATGCCGCGCAGCTCTCCAATAATGGCGGAATGGTGGCGTTTTCCGGTGATATGGATCGGGGGATACGCATGATTGAACGGGCGATCCGCTTGCGTCCGGACGACGGCATGCTGCAGTTTCAGCTTGGCAATCTGCTCAATCAGGCAGGGCGGGATGATGCCGCGAAGGCCGCTTTCACCCGATGCACCGAACTCGATCCCGGATTTTCGGATGGATGGTTTAACCTCCTTCAAATTGCCAAGAA
>JAFGAQ010000164.1 GCA_016933595.1 Opitutales bacterium
AAGGGCGGAAAAATGCAAAACGAAAGCATGGGATGTGAATAACTTGGTGGGGGCGGAGTCGGGCAGGCTGGTATGTGCCTAAACAAACGACCCGGACAGTGTGGCTGTCCGGGTCGTCGAGTTCAGAATGGACGAACGAGGTGCAAGGTTGGGGCTTACATCCGGATCGCGATGAAACCGTAGGTTCCGCGGTGCATCACGTAGAGGCGGTTGATTCCCTTTTGGAGTGCGGCTCTTGCATCCTCAATGGTTTGGCTGGGGCGACCGTTGATTTCGAGGATAACCATACCTGGGCGAAGGGCGCGGGCATAAGGAGAGGCGGAGCGAATCTCTGTTATCACCAGTCCGTTTATGGTTTCCGGAATGCCGTATTGCGTGCGCAAATCCTCGTTGGCGATTTGGGTGACGACTCCTTCGAAAAGTTCGTTGACAGTGGTTGCTCCGGTGCCAAAGGGGTCATTTTGGTCGGCGAGGATTACCGGAAGGATGAGTTCTTTTCCGTTGCGGATCAACGTGACCTGAACCTCGGTTTCGGGGGTGTATTGCGCGACAGTGAGGCGCAGATCAGCGGCGTTCTTGATCCGGTGGTTGTCGATTTTGATAATGATGTCGGATGGCAGGATGCCCGCGTTTGCGGCTGGGAGGTTATCCTGAACCTGCGTCACGACGGCCCCTTGGCTGGAATCCATGCCGAAGGATTCGGCGAGGTCCGGAGATAGGTCATCAATGAGAACACCGAGCATCCCTCTGCGGATCTGGCCATCGGTGATAAGCGATACCATGATGCTGCGGGCCAGTTTGACGGGGACGGCAAAACCAATCCCGATGCTGCCGCCGGATTGGGAGACAATGGCGGTGTTGATGCCGATGAGGCGACCCATAGCGTCGACGAGCGCGCCGCCCGAGTTTCCCATGTTGATGGCGGCATCGGTTTGGATGAAGTTTTCGTAGGAATTGTCACCCAGGATTCCGATACGGCGACTGGTGGCGGAGATGATACCCATCGTTACGGTGCGACCCACTCCCATGGGATTCCCGATGGCGAAAACGATGTCACCGATCATGAGGTTGTCGCTGTCGGCCATATTGGCGTAGGGCAAGTCTTCCGCTTCGACTTTCAGGACGGCGATGTCGGTTTTCTCGTCGAAGCCGACGATTGTGGCCTTGAGTTCGCGACCGTCGTTGAGGTTGACAAATATCTCGTCGGCCTTGGATCCGTTGCGGTCGGAGATGACGTGATTGTTGGTGAGGATGTAGCCATCCGCCGATACGATGACACCCGATCCTTGCCCGGAGGGAACGCTGCGCATTTCGGGCTCCTCCTGTTCCGGGTCCCCTTGTTGAGGGGGGGTCGGAATTCCGTAGAACCGCCTGAGCATCTCCTCGAAGGGATCGACGCCGCGGTTGTTGGAAACGCGAACAAGACGGGCGGTGTAAACGGCGACCACGGCTTCCTGGACATCCTTGAGCTGCTCGGCATAGGAAGTCAGTGCCGGTGCTCCGGCGCGCTGAAGAGACGTGGTGTCGAGAGGAAATCTCTCGCTGTCGGGTATGGTGTCGGCAGCGGGTTTGTCGCCCTCTCCCCATGCGCAGGCGGTCAGAGCCAAAAGGCAGGTTGATGCGATAAGCGAATGGAAGGTAAGTTTATGCATGTTCTTCATGAATAGATTAAAGATTGTAAAAGTCCTTGTCCCAATGCAAACAACGGATTAGGCGCATTATCGGTTGCATCTGAGTCTTAATTGAAACCGGTGCAATGATAACGGCCATGCTGAATTAGTCTACAGGTGCAGGAAAAACATTCAAAATGAGCGAAAACACTTTGAGCGGGAATGCCAACATCGAATCAATCATCGCGCTCCTTCACGGGCCCGATCAGCCTGGACTGGTGGCTAGAGTTGCGAACTGGATCTGGGAGCGGGGTGGCAATATCCTGCATGCGGACCAGCATCGGGATGGTGAGGCGATTGTGTTTTTTCAGCGGGTGGAATGGATCCCGGGATCGGCAAGTTTGGAGGAGGAATCCGCTGCGTTTGAGGCGTTCGCGCAAGAGATCGGGATGCACGTGAAGACATCCACCCCGAATGCGAAACCAAAAGTGGGGTTGTTTGCATCGAAGTACGGTCACTGTTTTCACGATATTGTGTTGAGATGGCGTTCAGGTGAGTATCCCTGCGATATCGCATGTGTGATCTCAAATCACCGTGATCTGGAAGACGATGCGCGTCACTATGGGATCCCTTATCATTATTTCCCGATGACCAAGGAGAACAAGGCATCGGTGGAGAAGGAAGAGATTGAGTGCCTCCGGTCCTATGGGGTGAAACTGGGTATTCTGGCCCGCTACATGCAGATTCTCTCGGCTGATTTCCTAAAGGGCTTTGGGTATCCCGTGATCAATGTGCATCACTCCTTTCTGCCAGCCTTTGCCGGGGCGCGACCCTATCAGCAGGCCTATGAGCGTGGCGTGAAGCTGATCGGGGCGACAGCGCATTATGTGACGCCTATTTTGGATCAGGGGCCGATCATCAACCAGGCGGTAGCGGCTGTGCACCATCGCCATACGATCCGGGATCTCATGCGTAAAGGGCAGGACCTTGAGAAAATGGTTCTGGCCCAAGCGGTGCGCTGGCACTTGGAGAACCGGATCCTGACTTACGCCAACAAGACGGTGGTCTTTGACTGATGGCAGTCTTCGGATGCGACGGCTTCAGTCGTTACCTGTGTGATGTATCAATTGAGAGATGAGGTTCTCTCACAAAGGCTCCAAGGCACAAAGGATTGAGGTAATATAGGTGTCTATTCCTCGTGCGCTTCAGTCCTTTGTGATGAAGCACATTTTAATCGGGGCTTGATGGAGCTTACCCTCAGGGATTGTAGTCGATCATCAGTTCAGGGCGTTG
>JAFGAQ010000165.1 GCA_016933595.1 Opitutales bacterium
TACCCGCCGGGTATCAATGTCGTGTTTCACTTTGTATTCTTTTTCTTTTACTCAGTTCCCCACAACCAGGTGTTCTGGCGCGACGCGGGCTTCGTGGGCTCGGGTTCCTTTTGGGCAAAACACGTAACACGCCGGAAGATAATACTTGCAAATGTTCTGAAATATTCAAGTATCCATCCCAATGAACGATTTCGAAACACTGCTTAACAACCGGACGCTCTGTGAAATACAGGCGGACTTGTGTGCCGTGTTCACCAATCCCGAACGCATCCGCATCCTCCTGGTCCTCGATGATCGCGAAATGAGTGTCAGCGATATCGCAGATCGCCTCAACATCTCCATGTCCAACTTGTCGCAACACTTGCGCCTCATGAAAGACCGCCTCTGTCTTGTCAGTCGTAAAGAGGGCAAGAACGTCTTCTACAAAACCGCAAGCCCGCTCTTTCTTGAGGCGATTCAACTTATGCGGCAGGGGCTAAAGGATGCTGAAAAAAACCGGATGTAGTGTTTTTTTGGCCTAATACTTTAGGGTTTCATACATTATGCAATCATTGAATATTATCCTTGCAGCCGCATTGTCCGCCCTTGCGCTGCCAATTCATAGCGAACCCGCGCAAGCCCGCGACTCCGGGGTCCTTTACCGATCCGACTCTGTCCGGATCGTCGCCTCCGGTGATGCATTGATCCGGAGCGAGAGCTGGGATTGGTTCGGAGACCATGGAGATGATTACTCCTTCGCTTTCCAGAGAACCCGAGTTTCCCTCTCCGCCACGACCCCGCTGATATCCGCTCTCGTCCAGCCTCAGTACGTCTCCATGTGGAACCTGCCCGAAACAGCATCCCCCGCGGGCCGCGGACCATCAGGGATCGGAGCGCTCTACCATGCGCATAACCGTGAGCCGAACCCTCACAGTTTCGGGTTTCATCAGGCTTGGGTCCGCCTCAACGGCTTGCCGGGGGAAACCTCGATCCAGTTGGGGCGGATGCCGTATTCCAGCGGACTTGAGCATGTTCGCCCGGAGGATGGTGTGAAGTTCAACATCCTTAAAGACATGCGTCTGGGAGACCGCCTGATCAGTTCCTTTGAATGGGCAGCATTTGCCCGCGCCTTTGATGGTGTACGGATCGACACGGAAATGCCCGGGAAACTGCCCCTTAGCCTGGCATGGCTGTATCCGACGCAGGGCGGTTGGGAAAATGACTTCAATCGCGGCATGGAGGATGTTCGACTGCTCTCGTTCGCCCTCACCGCACCCAAGGGCCGGTTTTTGCCCGATACCGAAATCGGTCTGTTCATCCACAACTACCGGGATTCACGATCCTGCTCCCAACGCGTGGACAACTCCGGCATCACCTCCCCCGAAAGCGACCTCAACATCACCGCAGTCGGAGCGCACCTACTCGGAATCCAGCCGCTCAATCAAATCCAATGGGACTACCTGATATGGACCACGTGGGAAACCGGCGACTGGTATGAACAAGACCACTCCGCCTATACGCTTAGCGTAGAGACCGGCATCCAGTGGACCCAGGCTCCCGCAAAACCATGGCTGCGGATCGGCGCATTTCTGGGTTCCGGAGACAGCAATCCGCTCGACTCCACCCATGAAACCTTCTTCCAGCTTATACCGGGCACACGCAAATACCAGCTCTTCCCCTATTATGACCTCCAAAACAACCGGTCATTCTATTCCCAGCTGATCCTATCGCCCCATCAGCGACTCAAAATCCGGCTCGACTACGCCGTCAACTATCTCAGCCAATACGAAGACCTCTGGTATATGGGCACAGGTGCGACCCAAAACACCGGAAACAACTTCGGATACGTCGGGCGAAAATCAGGCGGACACGATCAACTTTCAAACGAGGCCTCGATAACCCTTACCCTGATCCCCGCCAAGCCATTCAACATCAACCTCTTCTATGCCCACGTCTGGGGCGGCGATGCCATCCGGAACACCTATCCCGAAAACGGCGATGCCGACTATTTCTCCATCGAGGCAACTTTTAACTTCTGACACCTATGCGTGCTGAATCCAATTCACAAACGGCTCAAATGCCAGACATAAACGGACGCGAAATCCTTCGCTTTTTCTCCCCCAGGTGGTTCATCGCCATCATGGGGACAGGAGCGGTGGCAAACGCATTGCAGCTGCTGGATGGCGGATCCGGAGGCGCGCTCCACTACTCGGCTGTCACACTTCTCATGCTGGCGGTTGCGGCGTTTCCATTTGCTTTTCTGCTCCTTGCAAGCCGGATCGTAGTGGACCGCAAAATGCTTGTGAGGGAGCTGGAACACTCCAGTCTGGTGCAGTTCTATTCTGGGGTGTTCATCGCAGCAGCGGTGTGTGCCACCGGTCTCGTAAAAATACCCCAATCCTATATTCCGACGGACCTTACGCTCGCACTCGCCAAAGGGTTCTGGGGGTTTTCGCTCATTCTGGGGAGCATCCTTGCGGTATTCACTCCATGGCGCATTATCACACTCAATCATGGCGAAATCCGTCGCATTCTCGGATTCTGGTTCCTTCCTCCTGTCGGACTGTTCGTTGTGGTGTTTGCCGGAAACTTTCTGGCCCTGAAGACCGGAGATCCCGTCTGGATTGATAATATTGCCATCCTCAACGGAATCCTCATGGGTGCGGCTCTTCTGCAAAGCCTGATGATCTTCACCATGTTCATGCTGCGCTCTCTGGCATTACCCTTCCCTCCTACCACGGATGTGGTTCCCAGTTTCACCATCGGGCTCGCTCCCGTGGGAGTATCGATCATCGCCATGCTCACCTATCTGCCCGTCCTCGAAA
>JAFGAQ010000166.1 GCA_016933595.1 Opitutales bacterium
TGACCATGAGCACTTCGACCTCTTCCGCATGGGATCAACAACCGACACCCGTTTCAAAACGGGCGAACATATTCCCGGCCTGAACATCGGGGGATGGTATGATGCGGGGGACTTTGACATCCGCACCCAATCCCAATATGCAACGGTCCAGAATCTGGTGATGGTCTGGGAAACCTTCCGCCCGATGCGGGACGAGACCATGGTCAGTCAGGAACGCAAACGCGTCTGGCTGCACCAACCGGACGGCGTTCCTGATATGCTGCAGCAGATCGAGCATGGAACCCTGGGCCTGCTCGCCCAGCACCGCGCAGTCGGTCATGCGATTCCAGGAATTGTCGAGCCGGATCTCAAACAATACACCCATCTCGGTGACGGATCGACCAAGACCGATGGCTTGATCTACGATGCCTCTCTGGGACTCAACGAAGAGAAAGACGGCAAGAGCGGGCTTCCCGATGACCGTTGGGCCTTCACCACCAATACCTCCGCGCTCAACTACGGCTCAGCCGCAGCTCTGGCCGCCGCCAGCCGCAGCCTCAAAGGATACCGGGATGAACTTGCCGAAGAATGCCTCCAAACCGCGCTTAAGGTTTGGGAATTTGAAAAGAATCGCGAACCGAACCGTTTCTTCCACGGCAACACGACCGGAGGCTTCGTTGAGGACGAACGGCTCGAGGCCGCTCTCGAACTCCTCCTGACGACTGGCGACAGTCAATACGCCGATGCCATCCGCGGGTCCACCGACTCCATGGGAGAACGCTTCCCCTTCAACGCAGCGGTATTGGTGAGGGCCATTCCCCACATGGATGAAGCCTATCGCGAAACAATCAAACAACGTACCATCCGTTTCATGGAGGAAGGGCGCACCTTCGCCGGGGAAAATCCATTCGGCGTTCCCATTACACGGGGCGGATGGGCTGGAAACGGAATGATCATGAACTTCGCCGTGTCCAACTACCTGCTCCATCGCGCGTTTCCAGATATCGTTGGCCCGGAAGTCACGTTCAAAGGACTCGATTACCTGCTCGGATGCCATCCGGGATCGAATGAGTCGTTTGTTTCTGCAGTCGGTGCACATTCCAGGGACAAAGCCTATGGCAACAACCGCGCGGACTTCTCCTTTATCGCGGGAGGAATCATCCCGGGCGTTCTTGTGCTGAAGCCGGATTTCCCGGAAAGCAAATCGGATTGGCCATTCTTCTGGGGACAAAACGAGTATGTGATCACCATGGGTGCTCCATACATCTTCCTTGCCCATGCGGTGGCCGACCTCGCAGCCAACCAATAAGCTGATTCTCTTCTTGGGGTGAACCGATCGCATTCGGGCGACCGGATCACCCCAGAGCAGGACAAACGCTTCCAATTCAGGCAGACTTGCTTCGCGCATGAAACCACTCGCCATCATTACCGGAGGAGCACAGGGAATTGGAAAAGCGACCACCCTCCACTTCCTGCGCATGGATTGGAGGGTAGCCATCATTGACCGGGATGCCGAAGCAACGGAGGAATTCGCCGATTCCTGCGGGAATGATGATCTCCTCGCGATCGCCGGCGACACCGGAGTCGAGTCCTCCGTGCTCCATGCCTTCGAGCAGATCCGGCAATGGCAATCCACTGCGGATCAGCCTTCTGGAGCCAATCTACTCGTGAACAACGCGGGCATCGCCAATCCCCATTCCGGTCCGATCGAAAACCTGCCACTCGAAAACTGGAACCGTTGGATCGGTAGCCACCTCACCAGCGCATTCCTCTGCACCCGATCCGCGGTTCCAATGCTACGGGAACGCAATGGCAGCATCGTCAACATCGCATCCACCCGCGCCCTCCAGTCGGAGCCCCACAGCGAAGCCTATGCCGCCGCCAAAGGCGCACTCGTCTCCCTCACACACGCACTTGCCATCAGTTTGGGACCGGACATCCGGGTCAACGCCATTTGCCCCGGATGGATCGAAACCGGAAACCTCCAGAAAGCTTCCGCCTGCCGCCCCATTCAGCACAGCGATGCCGACCGCGATCAGCATCCGGTCGGGCGCGTGGGCGTAGCTGAAGACATCGCCGGAATGATCGCATTTCTAGCTGGCCCCCACTCGGGCTTCATCACCGGGCAGTCCTTCGTAGTGGACGGAGGCATGACCCGCAAAATGATCTACGTCCCCTGATCATGGGTCCTCAAAGTTGCAGAAACTAAACTATCGTTTGTCATTTTCCCGTTTCGAGCGGACACCCGATAGATATCCTCCGGCACTTGAGCCCATTCGCGACCAACATCCTTGAGTTCGGGAGGAAGAAAATGCCTTCGCTCAAAAATCGTGAATGATTCGCCGGTAGCCAGCAGGTCTTCGGGCGATACAGTCGGTAATTCAAAGGTTTGGCAAAACGAGCTTTCAGGCATAAAGCGGGGGTCCTTTCCCCTGTCCGCCGGGTTGTGATCCCAAATCCAAACCAATCTAGATCTGTCTTCAGGTTCGCGATAACCGGCGCATAGTGAAATCCATCCCGATAACCCAAAAAACCGCAATCAGCGAGACCGTCCCAACCATCAACACTGTCACCCATCCAGACACATGAAGACGAACCCTCCTGTTGAAGAGCCAAAGGGACATCACAATCGACAGTATCGAAGGCATCCTTAACACGAGGGCAGAATCGCCAAACAGGGCAATAAATACGTGAACAATGAAAAAGTAAGGGGGCGGATTACCGTCTCCCCAATTCTCTAGCAGCGTCTGATAGATATCCCGGAAGCCCTCGACTGCAGCGATATAGTGGGTTTACATCTCATCGGTTCCAACGGGCTTCAGCCCGCTCATCAGAACAAATTGTCCAAACAACAACCCTAGCAAGACCAGAACCACCGCATTTCCGGCCCTCCATTGTTCTTCTTCCCAACCGCAGCCTCTACTTCTGAATCCATTTCCATACAATCAAATATTGTGATTCGGCTCACCCCTGCTTTCCGGCTTCACCGCATTTCCGGTGCTCCGCAAGCTGCCGCAACAAGATACAAAACCCGACACAACCCATCAGCGCGAACCATGGATCAAAAGTGTAGCGGTATTGGGGTTCGGGAACGGACATCACGACAAACAAATGCATAGCCACCAACACACCCGTCAATGAACAAAGGTATAGGTAGTCCCAATCCCTGAAACGCACAGCAAGACATCCCAGTAATATAAACCCGATCAGAACAGAA
>JAFGAQ010000167.1 GCA_016933595.1 Opitutales bacterium
ACTGTCATTGCCGTTATAGCGATTTTGGCCGCTATCATCATCCCATCAGTCGGCAAAGTCAGAGAGAATGCAATCCGGGCGAAATCAGCCACCAACATGAGGTCGGTTGCCCAAGCCTATCTCACCTTCTCGACCACAAACGGACGATCCCGCGCCATTCCAGCATCGACGCCAACGGTTCATGACTGGGCAGGCCACCTGGCAAGGGAAGTCGACTTGAACGATGCGAGCCTGTACTACGTCGACTCCGATCCAATCGTAGCTCAGGCAGCATCCCTCCCCCTCGTGGTCGGGAGTGGTAAAGGCTCAACATTCAGCATATCGGAAGAATTCCGCGCCCTCAATCCCAGCTATGCGGTGGTGGCAGGGATAGCTCCAAATGCCCCCACCACAACGACCCCCCTGATGTTCACCCGCGGCCTGAACCCGGACGGCACATGGGAGCCCACCTCTCCATGGGGCGGCGAGGGCGGACACATTGTCTTTCTGGACGGACATGTCCGCTTCTTCACTGACCTTGCGGAGAACGGAGGCGAGCTGGTTAACTACCAAACACAAGAACGCACATCCGACATCCGCCTTGCAATCAGTCCCGGCGCGGTGATTCTGAACAATACACCCTGAGCACCAAGCCTGAAGGGAAGAAACCACTGCGACCCGGACCTCATCCAACGCAGCCAATTCCGGAACATCCGGTCAAGACGCCCTATTCTCCCGCAGTCTTGCTCACCTCAGACTCACCCTCTGCCACAAGCTCTGCTGCACTACCGGACACCTCTTTCGCTTTGTCCACCGACTTTTTGAGATAAGTGCTCTCTCTGGGCTCTTCAGACTTGGTCGATGCGGGAGGATTCCCACACGCTCCCAGACAAAGTGCGGAGACGACAAAACACAGACCGATCATTTTGAGGAAGTAATGCTTCATAACAGATAACGTTTTGAGAACAACGATGTTTAAACGAATCATGGTAACCGATCACCGAGGCCCATGCAAGCCGACACAGGCTTTTCAATGAAGACGCCTAGGCATCGAAGAGACGTGGGAACACGCCATGGATGCGAAACGATTCAAACTACCCCGGAGAACCCCGTTCCCGGCTTGCACCGGTAGCGGCATCTCTCATATTGAATGCCATGCCCGGAGAATTCCACTCGATCGAAGACACCATTTTTGTAATCGGACATAAGAACCCCGATACCGACTCCATCTGTTCTGCAATCGGATACGCTGCCTACAAACAGGCGACCGGAGAATCCGGCTACGTGGCTGCACGGTGCGGCAACTCCAACCCGCGCATCGATGCTGTCCTGAAGCGCTTCGGAGTGCCACTTCCGGTTTTCATCGGTGATGTCACGCCAAGAGTCCGGGACATTATGAAGCGCAAGCCCCACTGCGCCAAGCTCTCTGACACCTGCTCCGAAGCACTTGAAGCCATGGATAAGTATGACTTTCGCGCGCTTCCGGTGGTGGACGAAGCCGATCATCTCAAGGGACTGATTTCGATCTTTCATCTGGGTCAGTATTTCACGCCGCAAGTGCGCAATCCCCTTGAGATGCGAAGGGTCCGGAGCAGAGTTTCCGATATCATCCGGGCGCTCAAAGCCATGGTGATCCATTCCATTGACACGGAAAGGGAAGAGGAGCTGTTTGTTCGAGTGGGGGCAATGGACATACGTTCTTTCGATCTGTTCCACGACGAAAAGACCATTCCTGCGAAATCGAGTATCGTCGTGGTCGGAGACCGCTGGGACATTCAGGAAAAGAGCATTCAGCTCGGAGTGAGGTTGCTGGTGATCACCGGAAACCTCAAAGTGGAAAAAGACATCATAGAACGTGCCATCGACAAGGGCATCAGTCTGGTGGTGAGTCCCTACGACACCGCAACGACATCCTGGATCATCCGTTCGGCGACCAGCATACGGCACATCGCGGACCCAGTGGCGCACTCATTCCGCGAGTCGGACACGCTGAGCATGGTCAAACGAAGGATTCTGGAGCAAGTGGCTCCGCTTTACACCGTGATTGGAGAAGACGAAAGGCTCATCGGGGTATTCTCCAAATCCGACCTATTGCGCCCCGTCAAGACACGTATTGCCTTGGTTGACCACAATGAAATGAGTCAAGCCGTTGATGGAGCCCGTGAGGTTCAGATCGTAGAAATCATCGACCATCATCGCCTCGGAAACCCGGGAACGGAGCAACCCGTGCTGTTCATCAATCAACCGGTGGGGTCCACCTCGACAATCGTTGCCGATCTTTTCCGGCGCAGCGGATTGACGCCTGATCCGGCAACTGCCGGGCTATTGATGGCTGGATTGATTTCCGACACCCTTCACCTGAACAGCCCGACTACAACATCCACGGATCGGGATCACCTATCCTGGCTCTCGGAGATCGCGAAAACCGATCCATCCGAGCTTGCCCAGCTCATTTTCAATTCCGGAAGCGTGTTACTTGAAGACGATCCAGAGAAGATCATCCTCATGGACTGCAAGACCTATGACCATGGAAACCTGAGATTCTCCGTTTCGCAGATCGAAGAACTCGGTTTTGACAATCTCTGGAAACGCTACGATATCCTGATGCGCACACTCGAGAGCTACAGGAGAAAGAATAACCTGACCTTCTCCGGGCTGCTGGTAACGGACATTAACCATCAGGATTCCCTCTTCCTTGTCACCGGCGACGCATCTCTTGTGGAATCGATTTCCTATCCCAGGGCCAAGGAACACGGAGTATTTGAGATGAAGGGCGTAGTAAGTCGTAAAAAACAATTGATCCCCTACCTCAGCAGTTGTATGAAAAGCATTGGAATACTGCTTTGATTGGACATTCAATCCTACGGGACGTTATTCCATCGCACCTCTCGATCAGGCACCCCAAAAAAGGATTCTTGTGACCCAACAGACGGAAAGACAGATGATCATCGGTTACGGCATATCGGTTGAAGGCCGTATCGAAAACTGTGAACGACTGGTTCTGGACGGTAATCTCTCCGCCGAACTGGCAGATGTGCAAAGCCTCATCATCAACGAAACCGGCTCATTCCGGGGCAACGGGTCCGTCAAACATGCCGAAATCGGGGGACGCTTTGAAGGAGAGTTGATTGTTGAGGATCACATCACCATCCTATCGACTGGGCGAATCGATGGAAAAGTCACCTACTCCTCCATTGAGATAAAACCCGGTGGAAAGTTCACTGGTGAGATTATCCTTAGGGATGCTGAACCGGAACCGGAAACCATGACGAGCAATCCGCACATGGATGGCAGTTTTGAAATCCCTTCCGGCAACGACGACGATCAGGAAGACTATATTGACCGGGCACTCAAAAACCGGATCGCCCAAAGACCGGATCTCTGACAACCGGCCATTTTGCTTGAAACCCCGCTTCTGGTCTGCATACCTGTTCAAAAGCCAGTAACGGGCCAACTCGAATAACTCGTGTAACATACGGGGATGCCAAAACAATTGATCTACACCAGCTACCCAACCGGGATTCTCTCCGGACGCTCTGGTTTTCAGACAGTTGCCGCATCTCCAGGGGTGTCAGGAGCGCTTTCGACTCTCCTGGAAAAAGAAAGCTCCTATGATTTCGGGAAGGCGGCCAGTCACCGGCCGGTAATCCATCGTTTCTGGTCCTGTACGCTCGGAGACGGAATACACCACATTCTCACCCGCATTGGACCCTCGGGCAACGATGCAACGGGACGGCCCAATCACATTGCCCACCACCTCATCTTCGATCCCGCCGAATTGCCAGCATGCCCGCCATCGGCGATATTCCTATATTGGAATGGCTGGGTCAGGCACTGGTCCGGGATCACAAACTGGGAGGAAACCCGGAACCCGTTACCGGCAAAGGCCATATCCGAACCCTTTGGATTTATCGCCAAAGCCGAACCAGCCTCCGGATGGAAGAAACTCCAAGGCGAACAGGCCAATCCCAAGACTCCATTCAATCTTTCCGGCCCTCTTGTATTCCCTTTTCCAGCCGGACAGGAAAACACGTTGCTTCAGGTGTTTCTCGAAAGCCAGGCAACCCTCAATCCCGCGCTGTATTGGGCCTATCCATTCACCACCTGCCTCTCCGAAAGCGACAATCCGACGATGTTCACCTGGATTGGATGGATACAAGATCCTATGATCCCGGCCATGCCGCTTCCTGAGGGTTGGGCACACCAGATTGTTGATTTATTCAACCCCGGCAGCCGTCCGGCGACCGAAGCCCCAAGCCCGGAACCCAAGCCTGCCATCGTCAGAACGACCACGGTCCGACTCACCCCCGTGGAGGATCCGCCACCCGATTCTTCCGTAAAAGAACCACATGCGGCCACTGATTCCGACCAAGATTCGACCCCTATCCTACAAGGGGATCTGGCAGATGGGTCCGCCCCTCCCCGACACCTCCATCCGGAGGGAATCCTGGACGACATCTTTGCCAAGGATGAATCGACTGAGCCGCCTATTATCATTCCTGAAGTCAACTTCGACGAATCCTCAGTTGATCTTCAGCAACGTAAGCCCAAGCCGTTTCTCGCCATTGCTCTCGTAATGGCGGGGATTTTGATGGCCGCTTTTCTGGTCATTTCCTTTCCCCGGGTTTTATCCTTCATCAACCAATCCCGTTCACCGGTATCCGTAAAACGTGTAGCCAGGCCGGTCGAAAACACTTCAGTTTCAACGGAAGCGGAACCCGCGTCAGGCACCACGGCCCCTGCCAATCCACTGGATGAAATAGGCGCGATTCTCGCCGGCAATGAGTTCCTACCCGCAAGAGCCTATCTCCTCCAAAATCAGAACAGCCCAACAAAAGCCCTCAATGAGGATGTGGCGATTCTTGCGGAGTGGGTCAAGACCCAACAAGGACTCCTAAGGGATCTGAACGTCACGCTGGCCAAGCTCGAAGGAGAAGTGATGGCCCGACAATTGATACCCGGCTTTGAGGAGCGCATCCGATCCGTTCGGGATGAAATGGACAAATTGGCTATTGACCTGAGGCAAAACACCTCCCTGCGTCTCGAAAAGGCCGAAACCTCCTATCGGGAGTGGCTTGCGGCCTCCAGGCTTCCGATCGCTGAAGCCCCCATTTACTTTCTTCAGTATTCCCCTACAGGAGAGCGCCCCACCCACACCTTCCAAAACACCCATCCCATCATGCTCAAATGGATGGAGAATCTGAAAGAAACGCTCACAACCTCGCAAATCGAGCGCATTCAGGTCGACATCATTCCTTTCAGGGGACTCGGAGATGTGGCGTTTCCGACCGACAACCGTTTACCGTTGAGTTTCTGGAAAAAGTCCGACCGCTCATTCGTATGCTCGATGGACAAGTCGATCGAAATCCTGCAATTCAAAGCATCTTCAGAAGATGGACGGACCATGGATTTTGAATGGCTGTTTGACTATAGGGGATCGGTCACATCCGGAAACCAGTTGATCCGGTTTCCGTCTCCCCCCCTGTTGGTCCGGTTCCGCAACACCAACACCGGTCAGGTGTTTTTTGTCATCTGCAACAGTGCGAACGTCGTTCCATTCAACAATCCCCCCGACATCCCGTTCTCACTGCTCAAGTATGATGCATCCACAGCGTCCTTTGCGCTCCTCGATCCTGTTCTTGCCCGCAAGCTGCGCCTGATCTCGCTCCCTGACGGGTTGTTCCTGCGCATGAGAAGTGGAGATGACCGGTTCCACTTCGCATGGGATCCTGCGACCGCAACATTCCATCTGTTTGAGACCTGGGATTTCGAGATCCAAAGTGTTCAAGGCGTCCAGGAAGCCATCGCAAGAGAATTCGGAGAGCTACGGCACCTTCAGCGGATGCAGCTGGTTCTGAACACATGGAAGGAATTCAAGGCATCCGCCTTCTGGGACATGGGCAAACGCCTTTTGGAACCGATGGAAATGCCACCCGAATTGGGGAATTTCGAAGCCTTCAGCAAAGACCGGCCGGTCACCTACCTCGATTACATCCGGGCCATTCTCTCCTACTACGCGACCGAAAAAACAATGGTCCGTCCTCAGATTCTTGAACAGTGGATGGCATTCGATGATGCTCAAGGCCCGGACCGCGATGGCCGAATTATTGCTTACCGGGATTTGCTAACCCGCTCCGCCAGGCGCTTCCGGACGTTGCTCAAGTCCGAGCAACCCGACAATGTCGAACACTGGAGGCAAATGGTCACCACGCTCGAATTCCATCTGCTGGGCCATCAGGAAGCGTTGTTTCTGCAGATTGCCAGCCTAAGCCCTGGGGAAATTGTCCTCGCTGAGACCGGATCAATCAGCGACCCAACCGCCTCAATCGCTCGCATTGAGGAGCAAATCGCCGCCAGAAAGCTTGAGTTGGACGCGGCAAGTAATCTCGACGACATTCCAGGTATTTCCGAATGGCTTCTGGATGTCTGCTCACTGGCACCTGAACACACGGCGTTTCCGCTTCTTCGTTTCAAATGAGTCCCAACCCCAAGGCTTTGATTCGGGATATCCTGACCATTCTCGAGGCGGGGGAACCCGGACTGGAAGGTGTGAGGATTGCTACGGAGTATAGGACACACTGTCAATCGATTCAGGAACGCATCGATCGTTTCATGGAGCTCTCCCAGGCGGGTCACATCTACGCGGCTCTGGATATCGCAAGAGCTCACCCCCCGCTGCTGGTGGCAATTGAGCAAACCCAGTTCCCGAAAGAGAAGGAATGGGCCGAATTCACTTCCCGAAGGGGTCTTCCGACCTTTTACGGATTCAAGCATGAGCATGTCGAACGCATCCGTATGCTTTCAAGCGAAGGCTTCAATGTTCAGGCCCCTGGATACCGGGCATTCCGGAAGGCCATGCTTGTAAAGGATCGGGCAGCTGCGGCTCAAGCCCTCCAGTCGATCATTGCATCCAACCCCGCAGAACCAAATGCTCCTGTAGAACTCGCCCGAATTGAGAGACAGGATCTGAACATGATGATGGAGCAGCTCGGGGAAGCCCTCTCCGGTGACGATCCAGCAGCAATCGAATCCTTGGTGAATTGCATTCACCATCGCGAATGGAGCATCCCGGTTGCTTCGCCCGTTCTGGACCGCGCACTGCGGCGCCTCAATCACAGCCAAACGGCAAAAGCCCCCACCACAGGGAAATCAACGACCGCTGCCGTTTCGCACCCACCGGATTCGAAGCCATCTGAGCAAGCAGTCGCTCTGGAGGCTGCGCCGATTGCGCCCCCACCCCCGGTCGACATGCCGCCGGATCCGGGCTTGTCAAAACTCGTATCCCGTTTGACAGTTATTCGGCGGGTCGGATTCTGGAAAGACGCCGAAGCCCTCATCGAAGAAGGGAAAACGCTCCTGAAAAGCCCACCGTCTTCTGCTTCCAACCAAACCCTGATCGACCAACTCAGGGATCATTTGAGCTGGTATGAAACCGAATACAAAAAGGAGCAGCAGGCTGAACAACGGAAACATCTGGTTTCGGCATTCTCCGCACGCATTGCTGAAGACAGCATTCGGACAGAGCTGGAGCCACTGAATGCGCGTGAGATCAAACGCTTCCGGAAAAGGTTGGTGCAAGAATGGAAGCAAATCCAGTCCTCCGCCCCGGAAGAATCCGCATGGCTGAGTGTCACCTTCGGAACTGCACTCGAGACAATAAGCTCCAGTCTTGCCGAACGCAAAGCGAGGCAGGGAATCACTTTCTCCGTCCGGCCCCAGCTTATTGGATTCCGCCGCATGTGGGCCGTCCCCTTGGCCGCTTTCCTGATCCTCGCCTTCGGGATCGGGATCCACGAGCGGCAGGGAGATATCGCCAGGCGCGCTGACTTGTTCCGGGTCAACCTTCTGGAAAACGACACCAGAGGTATCCTTAAGGAATACGACTCATACGTTGGAAAACCGCTTCCACGCCTTTTCAAAAAGTTGAATTCATCCGCGGAGCGCTCTGTCAAACAAGCGCGTGACTGGTTATCCGAAATCGACAACCGGAACGGCAAAATTGAACAGATGATCACCGAGTGCGAAAGCCTGCTCGCTTCGTATTCGCCGGATTCTGATGAGACAATCCGATTGAACATCGAAACCGCGAAAGACTTCGCCAATCGCTCTTCGAATGACGCTGCACCCGGTTTGCTAAAGAACCTCAATGCCCTTTCGGTTCGACTCACGAAGGCACGTGAGGCATTTATTGACGACATGCGCAATTCTGTCGAGGAAGACTTCGAAAAGGCGCGGAGTCTGCTCTCATCGAGCCTGCATTGGGGCATTTTAGACCCCGACGAACTCAGGGAACCCCTCGCAGCCGTCAACGGGCATTTGGCGGGCCTTGAAACAATCATGATCGAAAAACGGGCGGCACAGTTTCTTCCCGATCTCGACAAAGACTACCGCGACCTAAGGGAATCGATCCGCGAGTTTGAGACATCAGCCGCACGGTATCGTCTTCTCGAAGCTGAGCTTGAGATGGCATCCACTCTCGATCAATACCTTACAAAAATTGATGCTTTGGCCAACCTCCGCTTCGAACGCCTACCGCTTTGCGTGGCGGCCCGGACCATCAGCGCCGACCGTTCGAAGCTGCAAGACCCGCTTCGATACATGTTCATGCCGGAGGACGAGCAGGGATGGGACCACCTTCTCTCCCACAGGGACATTCCACTCATCCCTATTGTGGCAACGCCCCGGGAGAAAACTGCATTCCAAAGGATCAGCGGTTATGAACCACTCTTCTCGATATACGCCTATGAAGTGCAAACCTTTGAAAACGGCCAGCCCGTTTCAGAACCACGCAACATATTCTGCTTGTATCAAGCGGACGTCGAAAGCATTGAACTCCCTTCCAGCAGACGTCTCCTTCAGACCGTTCAGGTGTATGATTCCGGTTCGGGATCCGACAAACCCTTTTCCAACGAGGTATTCATATGCACAACCGACGTGAATGGAGTTCCCATGGATGGCGACCACCTCCAACTTGATCGCCTGCTTCCGGAATGCGCATTCTTCTCCCAGCTGCGCACCCTTGCGATGTTTGATGAAAACAACGGGACCTTCGAAAAATCCCTGATGGAGGTCATGGATCTTGTCGCTGCCGACAGTTTTATTGACCCGATATTCAAAGCATTCCTCATGCAGGAGCTTTATGCGTTCATGTCGGTCAGACCGTATGACTGGGGCCTGAACCTCAGTCCCTTCGTATCTGTCCATCAAAGAAGAATCCGGGCATTGGCCGGTCGTATCAAACCATTTGACTGGCTGGACGATTCCAAACGCGAGAGAATTTCCCCTGCGTTGCGGGCATTGTTTGAAGAAAACTCGAGACTATCCTATTTCAAACAGGCCCTTGCGATGCGTTCCCTCATGATAGAGTGTCTCGATCAACCGGTTCTGTATGCCGGCCATCTCGATCGTGAAGGGAAATGGGTTCCATCCTCATCGGATCCGATTCAGAACCGTCTATTCGGATTGGACTCCATTGGCGACATTCAAGGAATCCTATCGGTTCAGATCGAGAAACGGCAAACCGAAATGCTTGCTCAAGGGAAACCGCTCTCCCCGCTTCTGCGGTTCAAGGACACCCCCGATACCCTTTTGAACAGGGTTATTGATGCCACGGGTCTTGATCTTACCAAAGACCCACATCGGACCCTCCTTCCCTCCATATTCCTACCCTCCATCCGGGCTTCCCTGCCCTGATGTCAGACTTGGCAGATGGCCCAGCCCGAAAACATGAGGAGCTCCAGTGGTTCCACGAAATGGACCGCCGCCGATCTGGTGGATTTCGAATGCGCGCTCTCCATCGACCGTCGGCAACCCTTTGAGTCCCTGATTGACAGGGACAAAGCATTTCTAATCTCCAAACCCCGCGACACAGCCAATCGATCCAGTCTCTTTCTCGAATGGATCCGATTCAGAAGAAAGGCGGATTCAGGGTATTCGTGGCCTGGGCAGACGCTATCCGAAACCTGGTCCATCCTCAAGTGGATCGTATGGATCGGATCGGCTATCTTCGGGGCCGCGGCCGCCACTTCTCTTCTCGTCTATAATGGGACACATCCGATAAATGTCGCATGGTTCCTCGCAATTCTGGTGATGCCTCAGGTATTGTTCTCCCTCATCTCCCTGACCTTCACAGTCGTTGTTCATCCTTTTGGCTGGGTTCCAAGGCCATCTGCGACGCTCGCCGGACGAATCATGCTTCGCCTTTGGAGCGTATTCCTCCTCCGGAAAAATGCCGCCCCGCATGAAGAGGATGCTTCTCCCGGAAAAGAGTTGGTTGCAAGAATGGCAACACACCGCAAATGGCTGGGCTGGAAGCTCTACACATTTTCCCACATCTCCGGAGTGGCATTCAATCTGGGAATTCTCTGTGCCACGCTGTTTCTGATCACCTTCAGTGACAGGGCATTCGGATGGCAGTCCACCATCCGGGTCGACGCAAGGCATGTACACATGTGGGTTGAACGCATTGCGTTTCCATGGGCCGCCATCTGGGAGGAAGGTCAAGGCTATCCGACCCTTTCCGGAATCGAGTCGAGCCGGGTCAATCTAAATGCCCCCCCCGACCAAAGGGATCCTCAGGCATTGGCATCCTGGTGGAGCTTTCTCGTCCTATCGATCGCGTTTTACGGGCTCATTCCCCGCGTAGTATTCGCGATCTATGGGTCCATACGCACCCGGGCCGGCATGGCTTCTCCATTCTTTGACTATTCGGATGCGGAGGATCTATGGAATCGCCTCCATTCCGATCGGGTCGGATTCCGCCCAACTCACTCCGAAAAACAGGCATCTTCGTCAAACGCTCCCCTCCTGCAAAAGAAATGGTCTAAAGTATCCGCCAGCTCAATTCCAATTACCTCCGGTGGAATCCTCCTCGCACCGCCTGATGTCATTCGCCTGCTGGGGGAATCCCGACTGTCCGATGCAGCCGAAACCGCGCTTGGAACTACTTTCTCCAAGGTCATCCCCTTTAAGGTCGAGTCCGTTCCGATAGCTACGGATACATCCCACACTCTTATCGTCGAGGCATGGGAGCCTCCGATTGAAGAGTCGCTCCAATCCATCCGGCAGTTTGCCGAAGGGTTGGGTTCCATGCCCCTTCATATACTGTTTACCGGCATGGTGATACCCGACGGCCCACTTACAAAACCCGCCGAAAATGACCTTGAAATCTGGACGAACAGCCTAAAGAAACACCGAATCAAAACAACCTCAATTCACACGCCTTTGGAGACGGCTTCATGACGACTCCTATTTCAACCGGCATCCGCAACAGTCCACTCACGCTCGCTGTAGTGGGACACCCCAACGAAGGGAAGTCCTCGGTTCTCGCCACTCTCGCTGAAGACGACGGAATCCGGATCAGTTCCTTGCCTGGTGAAACACAGTCCGTTGAAATGATTCCGGTTTCCCTCGACGGAGTCGAGTTGTTCCGACTCGCCGACACTCCAGGCTTCCAAAATCCTGAAGCAATAGCGGAATGGATTCGCAAGAACACCACTCCCGAATTTTCCGGTAAGGCGCTCTTCGAATGGTTCACGGCTGAATTCGCCGGATTACCCCGATTTAATCATGATCGAGAACTCATACGCGGTCTGATTGGCGCCTCCGCCCTCCTTTACGTCATCGACGGATCCCGGCCGGTCCGGAGTTTCGACCTCGCTGAGATGGACATCCTGAGGATGTCGGGCCTTCCAAGAGTAGCCCTCATCAACTCAAAGTCCGGGGTGCCCCGGTTTGCAGATGACTGGAAGAAAGTCCTCAACCTTCACTTCAGTTCAATCCGCTTATTCGACGCCCATAGGGCCAGGTTCAACGACCGGATCGCACTGATCGAGACACTGCGTTCGATTCAGCAGGATTGGGAGCCACTCCTCGGGTCAGTCGCCGCCGCACTCAAGGACGACTGGGAACGCCGTATCCGTGCCTGCGCCACATGCGTAATGGATCATCTCGTCGACACAGTAGGTTTGAAGATCGTGAGGCAATATCCAATCCATGGGAACCCTGAGCCTGCCAGGCAAAAGGCACGCGGATCCTATTTCAATGCAGTGGAGCGCCGTGAGGCACGTTGCTTCGACCAGATGCGGCATCTATTTAAACACAGGATCACAGACTTTCCGATGCCACCCCATCCGATTCTGGACGAAAGCCTCTTCTCTGCCAATACGTGGAAAATGCTGGGTTTATCGAGGCGCCAGCTCGCGTTGGGTGCCGCAGCTGCTGGAGCGGCTGGCGGAGCTGCATTGGACGTGGCATTCAGTGGAATCACCTTTGGAGTCTTTACTGCGGGATCCGCGCTCATTGCCGGATCAAGTGCCTACATGCGCGGCGACAGGCTCGCCGAAGTAAAGGTCCTAAGGACTTCTCTTGGGCACGGGGAAGTCCAGGTTGGCCCGAACCGCAATCCCAATTTTCCTTTTGTCTTGTTGGATCGTTGCCTGCTCCTCTTCGATACCATCAGCCATTGGACCCACGCGAGGAGGGATCATCCGAATGTTTCCCATCCACAATCAGCCGGCTATACAAGCGAGTGGACAAAGGAAACCATCCAATCCATCCATCGGCTCACCAAAGCCATTCGGAAGGATCATCAGCAGGAGTTGGATAACGCAAGGCTATCTCTGGAGAGCTTTCTCTCGGACGAGCTTCAGCGCATCGCTTCCCGTTGAGCCACAATCCGTCCTCCGCGTCAGGGTGACCCAAGCCAGGGGCGCAAGAACCAATCGTGCCATATTGGCGCTTTTATTTCTATCCGCCCTTTGATGTGTCATTATGGCGCTTTCGTTAAATGAACCCCGCTTTCGTAGGTATCTGATAATCTGCAACTTACCGCGCATGCCAACTTGGCGCAGCACCTGCATAAGAAGGGTTGTTGAACCAAAAACACTTTAACAACAGACAAGGAGGCATAATCATGAGACTGATCAAATACGACAACCGAAGCGTTAATCCGTTCGCCGAACTCGATCGCCTTTTCAGCGAGGCCCTCTGGGGAGGCAACCGCTATGGATGGGAACGCATGTTTGAGTCGCCTACCGGTTCACTCAGGGTGAACCTGTATCACGACGACGACGCACTCTACGTAACCTCGGAACTTCCCGGCGTGTCCAAAAAGGATGTGTCGATCCAGCTCGAAAACGCTGTGCTCACGATCCGCGGAGAACGCAAGATGAAGGAAGATAAAACCGAATCGAGCGTCGCATTTGAGCGAGCCATTACCGTGGGCGAAGACATCAACGCTGACAAAATCAAGGCCACGCTCGAGGATGGAATCCTCACCGTTACGCTCCCGAAAGCAGAACACCGGAAGCCCAAGGCTATTACGGTTTCGTAATCCTGGCCGGATCTATCCTAACCCTATTGAGAACCAACAACCCTAAATCAGCTTATGAACACCACAATTGCCAAACAGGAAAACGCCCAACCATCCACCACCAAGCGGATGGAATTCCGGAGCCCACGCTACGAGGTCATCAACTTGGATGACGCCTACCGGGTGGACGTGTATGTCCCAGGCGTCAAGAAAGACCATACTCAGATTACGCTGGAGAAGGACACTCTTACCATATCCGCGTCCAGATCGGATCAAGCGCCATCCAAATGGGAAACCCTCCACCGGGAGTATGACCCCGTCGACTTCCAGTTGAGCCTCAACCTCAACGTCGATGTTGACGCTGACCGGATCTCCGCAAGGACCGATAATGGAGTGCTTTCCATCACCCTTCCCATCGCGGAAAAAGCCAAGCCGAAGACCATCTCCGTTGAATAAACCGACGACCGGAGTCGATTGACTCACGGTTCAAACCAAAGCAAAAGCCGGACGTGCCGCCACGCCCGGTTTTTTTTCGGTCACTCACTCCATTTACGACCCCATATTCACCTCAAATCATTTGCGACCCCGACTAGGCGGCACTGTACAAAAAAAAGGGAGCGGATGAATCCGCTCCCTTGGTCACGACTTGACTTACTGAGAATCAGAACCTCAGAAATCAACCCCAAATGTCAGACTGTAACGGGGTTCGGTTGGAACCTTGTAGCGCTCTGTAGCAATCACGCTAGCGTTTCCGGTGTCGACCCATCCTACGAAGTCATCCTGCGAGGTGATGTTCTTCGCGTTGAGCTGAACCATGGCATCGAGGCCCATCAGGTCGAAACGATAGGTTGCAAAGCCTTCAAGGTAGAAGGTGCTTGGGTTGTAACGGGCAACTCCATCGTAGTAGCCAATGAGCTTTTCATCCGCCCACTTACCGCCAAGACCCAGGGACAGCCCTTCAGCTGCACCTTCAGTGAAGGTGTATTTGGTGAGGAATGCGATCTGGTTTTCGATCAGCCCTTCCACGCTCAGGCCTTCGAGAGAAGAATCGATCGCTTCAGTGGTTTCCTGGTCGGTGTGAGCCAAGCTCAAAACCATCTGCCAATTCGCATTGGGAGAATAGACCAGGTCAGCTTCAATACCTTTGGCTTCCTGCGTGCCACCCGGAACATAGTCACCGGCGAGGTCCATGCGGCTCTGCCCCGGGAACTCGAGTTCGCGCTGCTCAGGAGTCATGCTGTCCCACATCCGTGTATCCAGATTCTCCGCATTCGGATCGGTCTGAGTTCCACCGGATTGCTCGATGATGTAATAACTCAAGGTTCCGCTCAATTTGCCATCCATCATCTCGATCTTGGCACCAACTTCATAGCTCTTACCTTCAATCGGAGGCATTTGTTCCATGAAGTCGTTCTTGTCCGTGTTCGGGAAGAGCGAAGTTGAATACAGGGCGAACAGCGAGATCTCTTCGGTGATGTCAAACATACCACCGATCATTGGAGACCACTGATCTTCCTTGGTTTCGTTCACCTTTTCCCAATAGGAATTCGGATCCTCGCCGGTCTTGTTCAGCAGCTTGAGGTTCAAATCAGTGCGGTTAACACCAACGTTGGTCCTCAGACGATTATCTAGAGCAGACATCTGCCAAGTCACAAAGTAGTACGTATTTGCACTGTTTTCGCGTTCGTTGCCCGGACGATCCCAGAAGTAGTCGGCGGGAGGCCCTGTGGGTAGACGAAGATCGATACCAGCCTGAACCGGGAAATAGATCAGATTCGGAGAATCACCCGGCTGGGTGGCCTTCTTCGAATTGAACTTTTCGTTCCAAGTGTGGGCACCGGCGGTGAAGGTGTTATTGATTCCACCCATGTCGAGGCGATAAACGGCCGTCGCGCCCAAGGCGTTGTTGGCATTTTCCCAGTGACGGTAATGGTACTGCAGTGCAATGCGTTCCTGCGGAGTGTTCGGATTCAGCCAGCCCGTGACGTTTCCACCACGCGATGCCGACCATCCCAAGTCCCAACCAGCGGCTGCTCCGGTGTTACCGTTTGCATCCCAACCATCGCTGTCCACATTCGTGCGCCGCAGATATTGGTAGTATGCGGTCACACTGAAGTTGTCGCCCACGCTCTGGGTGATGTCAGCGCGATAGTAATCCACTTCGCTGCTGCGCATGTTGTCCACGGCCCAGTTCCATTCCCATGGAATCTCGGGATGATGAATCTGAAGGGGAACTTCCGCTCCGGCGCCCGTTCCGCCAATTGTGAAGAATCCGAGGCCATTCGGCTTTTCGCGGTATCCCTGTTCAGCCGTGAATTGGATCTTGGTTCCTTCAACCGGAATCCATCCCACATTCACCAACTGGTAATCAACCTTCCCCTTGGAATGATCGCGGTAGTCACGGCTCTCAGTCTTGGCTCCGTTGAAACGAACACCGACCTTACCGATCTTGCTGTCATTCACTGCGTTGGCGTCGATCGTAGCACGCCATTCGCCTTCACTTGCGCCCATCAGACGGACTTCGGTGAAGCTATTAAAGAAGTCGACTTGCTTGGTCACGCTGTTGATAACGCCACCGGGATAAGTCACACCATACAGGGCGGCGGCCGGCCCCTTTACAACTTCCACGCGGGCAAGACCCTGGGAGTCGATCGGGTCATAGGTGCGAACACCGTCACGCAGACCCCAGTTCTGGCGGAATCCGCGAAAAATGAACTGCTGGTGGGCCTGCTGAATGTCGTTCGATGAATGGACGTCGGCGCCTCCGTTGATCAACGCCGAATTGTAGCGCGTCATTTCGAGCTGGCTGCCCATCACCAAGTCATCGGAAAGATCCTTGGTGAACACCTGAATGTTCATCGGGATCTCGCGAATCGGTGTGTTGGTACGAGTACCTGCGATAGAGTTGGATGCAGTATAGCCGGTGTCCTGTTCAGCCGTAATCGTGAACGGGTCCATTACGTACACTTCATCGGTCGTCTCCGACTGTGCGAAGGCCGCTGTTGCGAGCAACGGCAGTCCGAGAGCGAGCCTCGGGATCAGATGCCAACGGCTGGAAGGCCTTTGGCTCATGGGGGTTGTCGTCATATCTGATTTCTGTTGGTTTGGGTTCATATTTCAGTTGTTCCAGGGGGCATCGGCATATTCGAATACACGAACATTCCAATACCTTTAGGAAATAGTCCAAAAATTGGGATGATTGAGGTCAACCTGAAGCCACCGTTTCGGGGATCGGGAAGATTCAATGTCAGATCATGGATTATGCCAGGGGTTGAATGGTAGGATAGTGCAAGATTGGGAAAAATATCATAAATCTCCCCTCAAAGCGCCATTCCATTGTCACTCATCCATAAGAGTCGCCACTGGAAAAGCGTTAGGAATCTTAACAACGGAATGCATCCGACACCAAATGCAGCAATTTGCACCAGATACTTCTGGCCTGAAGGGATATTCACCCGCTATTTCCTGAAACGCTTCACCAGCGACAACGAATCCGCACACATTTGCGTGAGTGAGGACCAATCCTTCTGTGAAAGTATTTGTTTGGTAATGAGCTGCGAACCCATGCCAACGCAGCAAACACCCGCGCTGAACCAAGCGCCAAGGTTCGCTTCAGTGGGTTCCACGCCTCCGGTCGGCATGATCATCGTCCATGGCATGGGACCCTTGACCGCCTCTACAAATTTCGGCCCACCCACTTGGGCACCCGGGAAAATTTTGATGAGATCCACGCCATACTCCTGAGCACGCACTATTTCGGATACCGAACCGCAGCCAGGTGAATACGGAATCATCCGTCGATTGCAGGTCTTCGCAGTTTCCTCCACAAAACCCGGAGATACCACAAAATCGGCCCCAAGCTGAATGTAGAGATCAGCCGTAGCCGGATTGATAACCGATCCAACGCCCAAAGCCATCCCATCGAGCTCCCGCTGGACAGCACGACTGACTTCTGAAAAGGTTTCGTGGGCGAAATCGCCCCGATTCGTAAACTCAAAAGCCCTTATCCCACCTGCGTAGCACGCACGGATCACATCCAAACACAGAGATGCATCCGAATGAAAAAACACCGGAATTACTCCGGTTTCGAATATAGTGGATAGGACTTGGTGTTTTTTGTAACGCGACATATTATTTGTTCTTTGGGGATGATTCAGTCCGAGCGGATTCTGTCAACTTCCTCCCCGCTCGGGAAACCCGAAATAGCTCCGTGCATTTTCGTGGCATATGCCCCTTACCAACTGACCCAACCCATCGATGTCATTCGGGATGAGACCGTTTTCAACATCATCTCCGATCAACTGACAAAGCAAGCGCCTGAAGTATTCATGCCTGCAATAGGACAAAAAGCTTCGGCTATCGGTCAGCATACCCACAAAACGACTGAGCAAACCAAGGTTTGAGAGCGCGTTCATCTGCATCGTCATGCCTTCGATTTGATCGAGAAACCACCATCCACTTCCAAACTGGATCTTCCCGGGAACCGTTCCATCCTGGTAATTCCCCGCCATCGTTGCGAACAGATAGTTATCGGCAGGATTCAGGTTGTATAGGACTGTCTTCGGAAGCCAACCCTTGGCTGCCAAACGGTCCAAATACCCAGCCAGTGACAGCCCTTGATTCCAATCTCCAATCGAATCAAAGCCGGTGTCCGGACCAATCGATCGGACCATGCGCGAGTTCGTGTTGCGCATCGCTCCCAAATGCAACTGCTTCGCCCAGCCTTTTTCAGCGTCCATTCTCCCGAACTGAAGCATCATGTAACCTGCAAAACCCACACTCTCGTCTGCGTTCGGAACACGCCCTGACCGGAGCTCCTGATACAACCGGGCGGCTTCTCCATCGTCCATGTAACGGTCTGGGCACACTTCAAGCCCATGGTCGGAAAGCCTTGCGCCCATCCCATGGAACACATCGTGTCTCGCCTGCAAGGCGCGGATGAACCCATCCAGTGATGAGCATCCAATCCCGCTTGCCGACTCGAGACGGGACACCCAAGGGTTCCATTCCTCCGGATTACCGGTCTTCATCGCCTTATCCGGACGATAGGTTGGATACACTCCCGTAGATAATGGACTGTCTTTCAATTTGGAATGCCAGACAAGATCATCCACCGGATCATCGGTTGTGCCGACGACCTCCACCTTGAATTTCCTCAGCAATCCCCGAGCCGAGAAATCAGGGGCAGCCATCCGCTCCGCCGTAATCTCCCAAATGCGTTCGGCATTGGACTCATTGATGATGAGATCACAGTCGAATACACGCTTCAACTCCAGATGGCACCAATGATACATCGGATTCCGGACCGCATAGGGCACGGTCCGGGCGAACGCCATGAACTTCTCTTTTGGAGACGCATCCCCGGTGCAAAATCGCTCCGGGATACCGTTCGTACGCATCAACCTCCATTTGTAGTGATCCCCCTCCAACCAGATTTCATAGAGATTATTGAATCTCCGGTCCTCGCAAACCTCCTTCGGAGAGAGATGGCAATGGTAATCGATGATCGGCAAATTCTCCGCGTAGTCATGATACAAGGTGCGGGCGATGGGGTTCCGCAAAAGGAAATCGTCATGGATAAATGGTTTCATGGCTTTGCATGTCTGGTATTTCCAACCATCAAATGGTCATTGAAGCGTATCCCCCATCCACCACCAACTCGTGTCCTGTGATGAACGAACCGGCTTCGCTCGCGAGCAACAAAGCAGCACCGACCAACTCCCGCGACTCCCCGAATCGGCGCATCGGAGTGTGACCCATGATGGATTCAATCCGATCCGGCGTCAAAACCTTGCGGTTCTGCTCAGCCGGGAAGAAGCCTGGAACCAGAATATTCACCCGCACGCCGCTTGCAGCCCATTCGCGGGCCAGGTTTTTGCTTAGGTTATGCACCGCTCCCTTGGACGCCGAATAGGTGAAAACTCTTGAGAGAGGGGTCAGTCCACTCGCACTGCCGATATTGATGATGCTTCCACTTCCCTTCGACACCATATGGGATCCAAAAACCTGACACGAAAGGAACACCGACTTAAAGTTAACCAGCATGATACGGTCGAACTCATCTTCACCGATTTCCAGGAATGGAGTGGCGGAATTGATGCCGGCTCCATTGACCAGAATATCGATCTGACCGAGTTCATCGACCACCTTGCGACACACCTCATTCAGCGAAGCGCGTGTCGAAACATCAGCGGGAATAAACCGTCCCATACCCCCTTCTGTCTTAATCCGGTCCAATTTCACCTGAGCTTTGACAGGATCACGGCCCACCAAGACCACCTCGGCACCCGCTTGGGCCAACCCAACGGCAATCGCTCCACAGAGTTCGCCAGTCCCGCCAATCACAACAGCCACCTTTCCCCTGAGGGAAAAGAGAGAATTCAGGTAATCATTCATCATTTCCAATTCTGAACCAATCAAAACACTATGGGATTCTCCGATCTGCCCTACCGTACCACGCGCGCTCCGCCTCCAGCCATCACCTTTTCGACTTCCTTAACGGTCGCCATCGAAGTATCACCTGGGGTGGTCATCGCCAATGCTCCATGAGCCGCACCGCAATCGACTGCCCACTGCGGGTCACCCTTGGTCAAAAAACCGTATATCAGACCACTCGCAAAACTGTCTCCACCGCCCACACGATCGAGAATTTCAAGCCCCGGATAGGACCTACTCTGGTAGAACTTTCCACCCATCCACACCATCGCGCCCCAATCGTTAACAGTAGCGGTCTTAACCGTCCGAAGTGTGGTGGCCGTTGCTTTGAAGTTCGGAAACTCCGAAACCGCCTTTCCTATCATGCGTTGGAAACTTTCAACCTCAATATGGGAAATGCTTTCATCCACGCCCTCCACTTCGAAGCCAAGGCTCGCGGTATAGTCTTCCTCATTCCCGATCATCACATCGACATGCCGGGCAATTGCACGATTGACCTCCTGTGCTTTTTTGAGTCCACCAATGCTCTTCCAGAGGCTCGGACGGTAGTTAAGGTCGTAGCTCACGATCACTCCATGCCGATGGGCCGCCTCGACCGCTTCAATGGTCAATGCAGCCGCGGTTTCACTCAATGCGGCAAAAATACCACCCGTATGGAACCAGCGCACCCCTTCCTTTCCAAAAAGGTGATCCCAGTTCACATCGCCCGGTTTCATCTGGCTCGCGGCAGTATTCGCACGGTCCGGAACCCCAACCGCGCCACGGATTCCAAAACCCCGCTCCGTAAAATTCAGTCCATTGCGCACCGACCGACCAATACCGTCGTATGGCACCCACTTCACATAGTCTGTGCACACTCCACCCTGCATCATGAAGTCTTCGATCAAACGCCCAACTTCGTTGTCTGCAAAGGCGGTAACTGCCGCACCGCGCAAACCAAAGCACTTCCTCAATCCACGGGCCACGTTGTATTCTCCTCCGCCTTCCCATGCTTTAAATGAACGTGCGGTACGCACACGCCCTTCTCCTGGGTCCAAGCGCAGCATGATTTCTCCAAGCGATACGATATCGAAGCGGCAAGCTTCTGCAGGTTTTATCTTAAGACTCATGATTAATCCTCCAATATGATGTTATTGATACCCGAACTGATGTGTCCTCCAAACCAGCTTCCCGCTCATTCCGCACGGGACAACGCATGCTTGTTCCATTCCGGTTGCCCACACTCTCTGGCTATGGCGTTAAACGCATCAATCTCAGCATCGGTGAAGAGCAAACCTCCGCAGCGGTCACTCTGCTTCGCGGCTTCCGCCTCAATTTGCCCAGGCAAAATACAATTGCTGTTCCCGTCTTTCAAAATGTCGCGAATCACCGCTTCCACGTTTTCTTTCTGGTTTCGACCCATCGCAAAATCCCCACTGCTCATCGCCTCCGGGTGAATGACCTGAAAATAGAAACACGGGGTATGTTTTTCCTCCGGACGTTGATCCCACCGGCTACGGATGGTTGGAATCGACCCGCCCGTGTAGGCCGCGGTCAGTTCATTGATCAGGCTCAACCCATAGCCTTTGTGGGCACCGAACGGCAGCAATGCCACCGCTGCATTGGGATCGGTCGTCGGATTCCCTTCCCGATCCACCGCTGCATTGGGAGGGAGGCTTTTCCCTTCCCGCGCAAACTGCTGAACCCTTCCCATCGCCACAACACTGGTCGCCCAATCCACTACAATCGGGAACCCGACCGCGTCCTGAGTTGGGAAACCCCAACTATGGGGGTTCGTTCCAAGTTTTGGGGTCTTGCCCCCAAAGGGCACCACCTCCGCTAGTGCTGCGGTACAATTGGTATAGGCAATGTATCCGCGTTGGGCGGCATCCATCACATAACCGCCCCCCCATAGATAATGGAAAGCATTGTCCACACAGACAATCCCGACCCCGTATCTGTCGGCCAATGCGATCGCCGCATCCAAAGCCGCGTAGGCCGTGGCTTGCCCCAGTTTCCGGTTCGCATTCCAAACCTCCACTGCGCCAAAGCGTCCAGCCCGCTTCTCGATCTTGGCGCCCGGCACACAACCCCCGGCTCCACTCCCGAACAGGTGATCCAGATGTAGCGCCTTAATCGCATTGTGGGTGCGGATTCCGTGGCGTGCCGCGTAGGCACTGAAACGGGCGGCCGCCTCAGCCTCCGACCCATCGAACCCCCGATGGGAATAGGCGGCGCGAACCAAAGCGTTGTGTTGTTCTTCAGAGACCAGATAATACGATCCGGACATAGCTAATTGGGTAAGTCGACGATGATTGATGAGTTCAAAAGGCAACTCCGGAAGGATATCCCGCAATCGATGAAGGTGAGATTCCTGCCGGGCTGTCTTTCATTCTGGATTTGATTCGAAATGGGATCCTGAAGGTTAATCCTGCGGACATCTCAATGCATCCCAGGATGAACTTCCGACGAAATCAGGCAACGGGAGGGATGGGGACCTGGTTTACCTGGGCCAGCGGCTTGTTACCAGCCATGGCCAGTCGAAGGTTTTCGACGCACATCGTGGCTTGACGCAACACACTTTCATAAGTGCGTGAACCCACGTGCGGAGTCACAATGCAACGGGGATGCCGAAGCAAGGGATGGGCGGCATCAGGAGGCTCAACATCAAGGACATCCGTACCGTAGCCGCCAATCTGACCCGAGTCCAATCCAGCCACCACATCTACGGTTTTCACAATTTCCCCGCGCGCGCAGTTGATCAAAACCACGCCTTTTTTCATTTTGGAGATGCTCGCCGCACACACAAGATCGCGTGTCTCTGCGCTCAAGTTAACGTGGAGACTGATGACATCCGCCCGCGGCCAGAGCGCATCCAACGATTCCACACGTTCCACCTGATGGGCTTCAGCAAACGCAGCGTCCCAGTATAGATCATAGCCCAGCACTGTCATCCCGAACGCTCGCGCGCGCACGGCGACTTCCTTGCCGATGCGTCCCATTCCAAGGACCGCGATAGTCTTACCCCAAATCTCATTTCCGGTCTTACGCTTCCACTCACCCTTGCGCGTGGCATCGATGTGGAAAGGCAAGTGCTTGGCCAAAGCCAGCATCAGCAGAAACGAGTGCTCGGCGACAGTCGTATGATTCACCCCGGGAGTGAACAACACCGGCACTCCCATTTCTGTGGCGGCATTCACGTCGATCTTGTCCACCCCAATCCCGTACTTGCTGATGATCCGCAGCCGGGGCCGGGCTTTTTCCAGAACCTTCCGGGTGATCATGTCATCACCACAAATGAGGGCATCCACATCTCCCACAAGCGCCAGAATCTGCTCCTCATTCAACGGGCCCCGGGCGGTGAGGATTTCCCATCCAGTCGACGCCAGCAAGTCGTGGTGATCTCCGGGTGTATCCTGAAATGAAGTAGTCGTTATCAATACACGTTTCATAATGTTGTTCGAAAAAATACAGAACCCGTCAAAGCCCCAGAAGTCGAGGCAACCAAAGCGAAATCGACGGAAGATAGGTAATGAGCAGCAGCCCGATAACCATCGCTCCAAACATCGGGATCAAGGGACGGATGACCTTGGATAAGGGAACGCCTCCAACACTACATCCAATGAAGAGGCACGTCCCGACCGGAGGGGTGCACAAGCCGATACAGAGGTTTGCGATCATCACGATTCCAAAATGAACCGGATCGATCCCCATGCTCATCACCACCGGAAGAAAGATCGGGGTGAAAATCAGGACGGCCGGCGTCATGTCCATGAAAGTTCCCACGACCAATAACAGGCAGTTGATGATCAGGAGGGTGACGATCGGGTTGTCGGTCAGGCTGAGCAAACCGCTGCTCACCATTTGTGGAACGTTCTCATAAGCCAGCACCCAACTCATGGCTTGGCTGGCCCCCACCAGAAACATCACGATCGCTGTGGTCTTGGCCGATCGGAGAATCAGCGGCGCAAGATCGCTCCACTTGATTTCCCGGTAGACAACAACTCCCAATAGAAGAGCATAGGCCACCGCAATAGCGGACGCTTCAGTAGCGGTGAAGACACCGGACAGAATGCCCCCGAGAACTATCACGATCAGGAACAGACTGAGTATCGCACTACCAAAAGCCTTAAACAATTCCCCCAGCTTAAGACTGCCTTTCTGCCTCGCCGGAGCAGCCCCCCTGACCGTGAGACGGGACGCCAACATGATGAGCCCACCAACCACAACCCCCGGCAGGACACCTGCCATGAAAAGACCCGCCACCGATACATTGCCCGCCACCACAGCATACAGGATCATGATGTTGCTCGGGGGAATCAGGAGGCCCGTGGTTGCCGAGGTGGTCGTCAGCGCCACACTGAAAGGCTTCGAGTAACCATTGCGCTCCATTTCCGGAATCATGAAGCCCCCAATCGACGATACAGCCGCCCCTGCTGACCCCGAAACCGCACCAAAAAGCATGCAGGTAAGTGTGTTGACATAGGCAAGTCCGCCTTTGAATCCGCCCATCAACGCATTCGCGAAGGCCATCAGCCGCCGGGCCATTCCGCCCTCACCCATCAAAACCCCTGAAAAGACAAAGAAGGGGATCGCCAACAAGGGAAAACTCGCAATCCCGCTGGACATGCGCTGAGCCACCACGTAACTGGTGGGAACGTTGCCCAATGACAGAACCGTGAAAAAAGTCGCAAGACCAATCGCAACCGCAATCGGCACATTGAGAGCCAGTAGGGCGAAAAAGGAAACAACCAGGAGCAATACTTCGATTTCCATAATCCCATCACCCTTTCTGATCCACTTCACCGGCCTTCGCCGCAAGCGTTGCTCCCATATGCCCCAACCCAAACAGCACGAAAAACACGCCACTGATCGGAACCGCCATGTACACATATCCCATCGGGATTCCCAGTGCGGTTGAGACCTGCCCGGCTTTCAGCGTTTCGACCACCAGAACCCAACCACCATAAACTAACACCAGAAGCGAAAACACCATCACAATGAGGTCCACCATGAGGCTGGCCCATCGCTGCGCATATACATCCAGCTTGCCCACAAAATAGTCGACCCCCAGATGCGCCTTTTCTTCATAGACAACAGCCGCACCAAGCATCGAAACCCAAATCAGGAGAAACAACGCGAGCTCCTCCGTCCACCGGCTTTGATGCCCGAGCACATAGCGTGAAGCGACTCCCCAAAGGACGTCCAAAACCAAAAGGGCGAAGGCCACCACCAGGATCTGCTTCAGCAGCCATACCGGACCTTGGATGAGTTTCTGGTATCCCGCGCTCATTCGGCATCCTCCTGTTCGGGCATACCAACCACACGGATGCGTTCCGCCAATTTTCCCACCGGCGTATTCGCCACGGCATCATACATCGGCTTCACCGCCTCCTGAAACGCGGTCTTATCCGGATGAACGATCTCGATACCGCCCTCAGCCAAACGCTTCAGCGTCTCTTCCGTACTCTGTTTCCAAAGATTCCGCTGGTATTCCACGCTTTCGTCAGCGGCCTGCTGAATCCAGCCCCGTTCCTGGTCACTGAGCGAATCCCACACAATCCGGCTCGCCAACACCACATCCGGGACCCGGACATGCTCATCGAGCGAGAAATATTTCGCAACCTCGTAGTGGCGGCTGGTATCAAAACTGGGGGCGTTGTTCTCCGCACCATCCACCATGCCCTGCTGAAGCGCGGTGTAGAGCTCACCCCAGGGAACCGAAGTCGGAGCTCCGCCCATTATCGAGACCATATCCATCAGCGTCCGGCTCGGAAGCACGCGTATCTTCATCCCCTTCAAATCCGAAGGCTGCATCACCGGCTTGCGAACCGTGTAGAAACTCCGGCTTCCCGCATCGTAGTATACGACCCCCTGAACACCAACACTCCGGCCGGCATCCAGCAACTCTTTGCCAATCTCCCCCTCCAGCACCTGCCAGTAGTGATCCTCATCCCGGAAGAGATAGGGCATGCTGTAAACCGCCATTTCCGGCACAAATCCCTCAAGTGCGGCTGTGGACGTCTTCACAAACGCAAGAGCTCCCCGTTGCACTTGTTCCGTGCATTCCGGCTCGGAACCCAATTGCCCATTGGGAAAAATCTGCAATTCGACTTTTCCTCCAGACAATTCCCGCAAGCGTTTTGCCCAATGCAGCATTGCGGCATGCACCGGGTGGTTCTGATCCAACCCATGGGCCAAACGCAACTCGCGCGCACTCCCCCCTCCCGTGCTGTTGGCCCGGTCACTTCCAAGTTTCCACGCGAACAATCCGCTCGCGATGATCACACCAAATGCCATTCCCAACAAAATGTAAGGCAACACACGGGGTTGAGACTTGCCGGAAACTCCGGATGATTCAATCAATTCGCTCATAAGGGTATCTGGGGTTGATCAGTTACTGCATTCGCAGATCTAACAAGAGAGTCGCCGCAGAAGCGGGCAGTAAACATATTCGACTCCAATCTCGAAGTCGCCCTTCCCGATCCGCTCCACAATGCGTTCCACAATCGAAACCACCGGCTGGGCAAAAGTCGTGATCGGCGGATAGATCTGACGTGAAACCGCAATATCGTCAAAACCGGTCACCTTAAGCTGGTCCGGGATACGAATCCTTCGGCTCAACGCACCATGGATCACACCAAGGGCAATGAGGTCAATCGCACATACCACCGCATCCGGCAAGGCATTTGGCTTCAGGTGTTCCGTTGCCATCCAGAAACCCGCTTCGAAGTTCCTCAACCCTTTGGGGGCCACAATCGATTCAACCCGAAGTCCCGCCCCTTCCAAGGCCCGCCTCATCCCTTCGATACGACGCTCGAGAATCGGCGACACATGCCGGACACACATCACATTGGCAACCTGACGCTCCTTCAGATACGAAGCCAACTCCGAGGCCGCCCGCTCCTCATCCGCCGTGTAGCATATCGTGGACTCTCCAGGAAAACCCACCCCAATACGGAAAACAGGCACATGTTTAAGGCGCTCAAACACATTACCAGTTAGGTCACTTCCCACCACAATCACGGCATCCAACGCACGCTGCAGCAAAGGCGACAAATCCTGTGTATCGATCTCGCGATCCGTGAAACCCACAATCACGGTTGAATATCCGGCACTGTGAACAATCCGCTGCAAATGCCCCACAAGATCGCTGAAGAACGAGTCCTGAAAGTCATAGACCACTACTCCAACCGTCCGTGAGGGTTTACCCCTCAAGGTTTGGGCCGCCAAATTGGGAACATACCCCATTTCTTCAGCGGTTTCCATCACTCTCTTTCGTGTTTCCTCCGCCACACCAATCTCATCTGCCCGACCCGACAACACCCGACAGACGAGTGAAACCGAAACTCCGATTTTGTCCGCTATACTTTTCTGGGTTACACGCATGGCTGATGGGCTGATGTGGATTGAGTGTTAGGCGTTCCCCATTTCACAGGACATGATCCCAGCAGTGAAAGAGGGTCGGTTCTAATGGCAGCATGCAAAATTCAAATCCTTCGAAAGAAAAAGACAAGGAAAATGCTCAAACGTTTGAGCGTTCCAAACGTGACAACACCTCCAAACACCCAACCCGATCCCGAAGTATCTTCATTTTCTCAACTATGGCGTTTACAACGATTCCATAATCGATTTCACTAAGGGCGTCCGTATCACACTATTTACCAAACATCAAGGAGGCTTTCCATGCAGACACGTGTCTACTTATCGATTCTGCTTTTTGTTTCAGCTTTGACCTTCACCTTTCACGCCGCAAGCGCGGATGAAGCCGCCCACGTAAGATCCGCAAACGATGGGCTCCGGCAATCCCAGAACGCCATGTTCTCCCGGAAATTCGACGAGGCCTTGCAGAAGCTCTCGATCGCGGAGGAAGCTATCGCCGCTTTGGAAGCCGAAAACCCGGAAAACACGCAGTTGAAGACACTCCGGAACAAAGCTTCAAAGATGAAAACTGACCTTGAACGGAAGAGTGCCTCATCCACGCCGAGTCCAAGTGCATCGGCCGGGGCAAAACCTTCTGTCGGCTCGACACCTGCCCTCCCCCGCGACACGAGAGAAGCCCATCGCCTTTTGGAAAAAGCTATCCAATCCCTTGAAACATCTCAGAAAAAACGTCTCGAAAAGGTCATTTCCGGCGAGTCGACAGAGGGCGGAGCAAGCTTTGTCGCCCAGTCCGTTGAACGAAAAATCAAAGAAGCGAGTGATTTGGCCACTGCGCTTGAGGAAGCCGCAAACAGGGACAACGTGATCCACCATCCAACTGTGGTGTCCGCGATTGCCCAAACCCGATCCGTTACCAAAGCAACGGAGGCTCTTATCCGGACGGTGCTCTCAACAGAGCAAGCTCCGGAATTGGACGCATCCAGCCTCACCGCCATGCCTGAACTCCTCGAGCGCTTCCGGACCGAATGGCTCAACCCCATCGTCAACGCCGCCTATGAGCAGGACTTTGCGAAAACACAGGAAGCATGGAAAAAGCTCGAACATTTCAACAAAGCGGTTCGTCCATCGATTCAGGCGCAGATTGATACCTTCGCCGCCAAATACGGTTCCGATCGCGATGCCATCGAAAAGGCGTTAGGGGATTCCGCACCCGGAATCGCATGGGACGACCTCCGGAGGGAATTGAAGCGACTCGATGGACTCCCATCTGAGATCCATACCCGTGTCATGGATCAACTCCGGAATATGATTACGGCTCTGGACCGCAACCATGACTTCTTCCGGATCGAACAACAGCAGGACACGCTTGCCGTATACGCCATCGCTTTGGCTACCGCTACCGATCCCGCCACAGTGCCTGATGTCCCCGCAATTATTGAAGCGGACACAAAGGCCTACATGGACAAGATCAGCCAAGTCGAGTGGCCCGAATGCATCGGCGATTCCGAAACACGAAAGGGTGCCCGATCCTATCTTTTGGAACACTGGGAAAAGGATCCAAAACACCACTATACGCTTCTTGGCTTCTCGATCACCGGAGACTGGTCGGTCCAGACCCAAAGCCTGGGCTCACCCACTTCATACGGAATCCCTGTTCAGGTGGCACTGCAGGAGCCGCAGGACAAGGAGGCTGGACTCGCACGGGTATTTGATATCACGCTACGCACTGCGGTGAGCGACAAACCCGGAAAAACACCTCCATTTGTATCCGATACCGTTGGCAACAGCTGGCATATCCGTGCATCCAAGGTCACCATGCCAACTGAGTAGACCACCTATCGGCGGCTGGACCAGTTTTTTTTGCCCCGAAGGAATCAGGAATTCTTCTCCTCACGTTTGCGCCGGGACTCTTCAACAGCCTCCCGGCCAAGACGCAGCATTTCACCGAATGATGGAGGATTTCGATTGAATGGATCCGGCTGATGCTCCCCTTCGACCGGGCGGTCCTCAATGCCCACGATGGTCTCAATCTCCCGTTCAATGAAGAGCGCGTGATCTTCAGATTCAAGCGCCTTGACCAAGACAATTTCCTTTTGGTTCTTGTCCAGAGCGATCAAGCGGAAAACATGTCGGGTCCCATTCTTGGTTCGGACCATTACACGCCTCACAAAAACCTGATCGAGCTGGTATACAGGGATGGAGCGCTTGCCAGGCCAGGGGAACGGGCCATGCCGCACCACCACCTCACGGTAAGATACCGTAATCCGAGTGCGGTTGAAAAGCCGCAGCAAGACCGAATAGAGGATGCCAATTCCCACGGCAGCATGCAGCGAACCGAACAAGAGAATCTCGTGCTGCCCCTCCGCGAGGGCCTGCCAGAACATCACCGCCATCATCCCGTTCCAGATGACGCAGAAAAACACCAACGGAACCACCGTCCAATTCCTCCAGCTGCGGACAATGGTCAATTCACCACCCGATGCCTCAATGGAAAGTCCAGGCGGTGGATCCTTTACCACGCGTTTGACGGAGGACCGTGAGGCAGTATCATTTTCGGGCATACCTCAATGCAATCCCTCCCATTGCGACAGTCAAATCCCATCACAAAATGTCTGCTTTCGGATCGACCAAACGCCATCGATGGCTCACAATACCCACCATGAACCCCTACCTCACCCACCTGTTTGTTCTCGTTGCAACCGCGCTTATCGCAAACGGAGCGTCTCACATCCATCAGTATGCCACAATCGACAGCCTGCTCGCCGGCGGCTATGACAGCGATTTCCCCTGTTCGCGTCTGGTCAGGCCCGGGCATTATGGAATAGGCACCTTTCATCAGCTCGATGGCGAAATGCTGCTGCTCAACGGAGAACTGTTTCAGATCAAGGCCGATGGCTCGATCACCCGGCCCAAACCGGATTCCATCACCACCCCCTTTGCAACCGTCATGGACTTCGATGCGCTCGACATGATTCCGATCAAACAGCCGAAAACGCTGGAAGCACTCGAAGCCACCATTGAGAACGCGTTTCTCTCGCTCAATCACCTTTACGGGATTCACATAAAAGGCACCTTCAGCCGTGTTGTCACACGCAGTGTCCCCCCACAGGAAGAACCCTACAAGCCACTCGTCGAAGTGGTTCGCAATCAACAAGTCCGTTTCGAAAAGGAAACTGTCACAGGCGAAATCTTCGGTTTCTGGGTGCCCGAGTATCTCGAAGGCGTGAATGTCCCCGGTTTTCACCTCCACCTGATATCGGATGATCGCAGCTTCGGAGGGCATCTGCTGGATCTCGTGATGGAATCCGGCACCGTATCATGGGAACCCGCCATGGCTTTCACCCTGCATTTTCCCGATCCGGAATCCGATTTCGCGACCATCAACCTCCTTGAGGAACGCGAAGCCGAGCTCCGAGAGGTCGAACTCGGTGCCCCGGCCCAATAGCCACTTGCCAGTTCCGCTCGCGTGGATCCTTTTGAAACCACAATGGACCCACAGGAACCCGCTTCGCGATACCCGCGGCAGTCGAACCCCGGATCACCGGGCATGCATTCAAAGCGAATTCCCGCTTTTTGATTTGCCGACCAGGGGAAACCTGAAGTATCCTCATCACACTATGCTCGACGTTATCAAAAAAACACTTCTAGCAGGACTTGGGGCAACCGTTGTCACTGCGGAACGGGTGGAAAAAAGCCTCTCCGAACTCGTCGAAAAAGGCAAACTGTCGGCTGATGAAGCCCGCAAAACCGCCCAAAAGGTCGTCGAAGAAGGACGCCAGGAATGGGAGCAATCCCGCACTGAGCTCGCCAAAACCTTTGAGGATCTGTTAAAAAAGGCCAAGCTCGCCCGCCAGGAAGACCTGAAGGCGCTCGAAGCCCGGATCGCCGCTCTCGAAGCCGCCGCAGCAAAGCCGGCGACGAAACCAAAAAAATCGGAAGATTGAGCCCCGGGGGATGTCAATCCAACCGACCTTCACCATCCCACCCTGACCCAATCCTTTGAAACCGTTTTCCCTCTACCGCGACGCCGTCCGGGCAAAGGAGATCGTGACGGTGTTGATGCGTCATGGCTTCGGCAGTCTGTTGGATCAGATCAACATCCCCGCAAGCTGGTTTGATCGTTTTGCACCGCGGCGGGAAGATCCGCACACCCCATGGACGCGCATCCGCATGGTGCTGGAGGATCTGGGACCCACTTTCATCAAAATCGGCCAGATTCTCACCACCCGGCCCGACATCCTCCCGCCCGCCCTCATTGACGAGCTTAAAAGCCTGCGGGACCAAGTGAGACCCGAGCCCTTCGAGAGCATCAGCCGCACCCTGAAGAATGCCTTCGGCGATGAGCTCGAAAAGGTGTTTTCATCCATCGAGCCCGAGCCCATTGGCAGTGGATCCATCGCCCAGGTTCATCTGGCCAGGCTCCGGTCCACCGGCGAGACCGTTGCCATCAAGATTCAACGACCCGACATCAAACCAGCCCTCACTTCCGATCTCGAAATCATTGGATGGCTCGCACGTGAGCTTCACGAAAGGGTCGACACCTATCGTCCCTACAACCTGCCCGCAGTCGTCGACACCCTAAGGAAAGGGCTCCTTTCCGAGCTCGACTTCGAGCAGGAGGCGCGGAACGCCACCCTTTTCAATGCCCGGAATCCACATCCGGAAAAGGTCTTCGCGCCGAGCGTTTACAAAGAAATCAGTTCACGCTCCGTTCTGGTGACGGAGCATGTGGACGGTATCTCGCCAGACGAAATCGACGCCCCTTCCGATATCCGGAGATCACTCGTTGAATACGGCGGAGCCTCCGTGTTTCATCAGATGTTCTCCGTCGGTTTTTTCCATGCGGATCCCCACCCGGGCAATATCCTCATCACGCCGGACCATCGCATCTGCTTCCTCGATTGGGGAATGGCAGGCCAGCTCACCAAACGCATGCGGCACGACCTTGCGGATTTGCTCGCCGCGGTCGCATCGAGCGATGTCGAGCGCATTGCCCGCCGGGCCATCAAGATGATGGACAGCAACCGGATGGTGGATGAACAGCAGCTCGAGATGGAAATCACCCAGGTTCTCGACCGCTACGGAGGCGAGCTCAACCTCGACGACGCCGGATCCGTCATCCTCGACCTCATCTTCGTTTTCGGATCCAACGGAATCGACGTGGCCCGCGACTACGTCCTGCTCGCCAAAGCCGTCCTCTCACTGGAAAAGACCGGCGACGCACTCGACCCCACCTTTTCGATCGTCTCCACCGCCACCCCTTTTCTTACTGCACTCACCAAGGAACGCTGGGCCCCCGAGTCCCTCTTCCGTAACCTCGTGTGGAAGCTCGAGGAGAGCCTCTCCTGCCTCAACGCACTTCCCGCAGACAGCCTTCGACTCATCCGGCGGATTGAAAATGAAGATATCGGGATACGCCTCCACCACCGTGGCCTCGAAGACCTCAATCGCACCTTTAACCGTTCGGCGAACAGGCTGGTGCTCGCGATCATCATCGGCGCCCTTATCATGGGTTCATCCATGGTCATCACAACCGGCGTCCAACCCCTCCTTTGGGGCTTCCCTGCCCTCGGTATTCTCGGCTACCTCATCTCCATGGTCTTCGGCTTCTGGATCATCGTCGACATCTTCCGCAGTGGCGGCCACCGGTAGTTGCGGGACCATCCTTGCTCACGCCATTTGTTCACTTCCCGAAACGGCACGCATTCGCCCGCCCACGCCTGAAATCCCCACACCCGGTAGGGCGAATTGTCCTCAATGAACCTCTTTTACATTACCTTTCTTGGGTTTCGGGAATTTCGTGGTTCACTTTCGTCCACCCATAGTAGCGGGAGCATCCTTGCTTGCGCATTCTCCAATTCCATCCTCATCAACTGGCAAGTATTAGCTCCCCCGACTCTTTGTCACATCCAGTGAGCCCTCGTCCGGAGGGCATGGCTGAAGCCATACCCTAAAGTCGAGGCATAATTTGCCACGCCGAACAAGAAGTCGAATGGGCTTCATCATGAGCATAGTCGAATGTCTGAAGCCGCTTCCTCCGGCTCCTCACCCCTACCACGCGTTGGCCGCTGTCAATTTCCCACTAAGACCCACAACGCCAATCTCTTGCGACCGCATTCTCCCCAACGTTCTATCCAACCCAGCATCCGAAACCCTCGAACAGTGTGCAACGCCCCGCACCCAAGGTAGGGCAAGGTGTCCTCACCGAGCCGCTCATTTTTTCAGCGCTCATTCCGTGGGGCTGAACAGGCGATAATCGTCTCCCATCGAAACAGAATAACGACAAGGATGAATAACGCACTCGAATCACAACACTTCCCAGCTATTCCGTACCCGTTGCTGAAAATGCCAATGGGTCGTTGTCCGGGTCAGTCGCCTCAACTGTGATGCTCAACGGATTTCCTGCCTCTACAGAACGATTCCCGATCCGGGAAAGCATAGGCGGGCGGTTGATCCCATAGGCAGCCCACATCTGATTCACAAAAGGATCCCATGCCTGCCCTTGGCGACCGAAACCGGCAGAGTAGTCACGTCCGGTTGCGGACAAGATGGTTGCCACATGCGAGGTGTCATCCTCTGTCATCCAACGGTTCACATAGGCAAAGAACGCGGGATGGTTCCACAGGGATTCGGCGCCGATCAGGCGGGCCGCGAGTGCCTGACCCACCCATGCAATGCTGGTGCAGCAGCGGCGATAGTCCTCACCGATGTGCCAGTTGGATTCCCCTGCGAACGCCACTGGCCACTGCGATGGGTGCATATGCTCATAGGGACCCCAGCTCAGACGGGAACTCACCGGCGATCCATCCCAGACGCCTTGATGCCCGGTGTAAACGGCATCTGCGCCGGTCCAGCAGGAGGCAAAGTCCGTGTGCATATCCTCGCCAAAGCGCAGATCCGGAAAAGTCGCGTTCGGATGCTTCATCTCGTCATCGCCCAGCATGATTCCAGCAAACAGAATTGGCCATTTGCGTCCGGAACCGTGCCCGCCATGAGCCGGCCAACCGGGGTAACCCGCCTTTGCCAACCCCCACAAATCGATTCCATACTGGATGAAATTGACCAAGAGGGATTCTTTCTGGGCCGGGGTGAAATCGAGCATGAGCAAGAGCGTGGCCATACCTGCCGCCCGTCCAACCTCACGTCCATAAACCGCCTGATACTCAACTGCTGCGTCGAATCCGAAATAGCACACCTCAAGCCACGGGCGGCTGAAGTGAAAGGCCATGATCTCGACACTCGGCACACTCGCTACCTTTGGCAGGGTAGGAAGCAAGGCCCTGTTGATGTCATCCGCATAATACAGATGCTGGGTGCGATCCACGTAAGCCGGCCGGAAGGCATCCATCCGAACCGGGAATTCCAGACATGTGAGAACCGATACCGATCGCACATAGCTTTCCGGAGTTTCGTAGCCTTCCCGCATCCAAGCAGGAAACTCGCCTCTCGAACCGATACTGATGGACGACATCAAGGTGTCGCCCGGATTCATGTCAAAGGGCGGATAGACCCGGTATTCCGGCTTGTACCGGTTGCCGGTCACCCGACTATCGAATGGACTGATCGCATTGTTGCTTCCCGGCATATTGAGCACCGAGCCATGGCGTCCATTCGCTTCGGTTGGAAGCGGATCGATATTCGTGATGGTCACCGGACCAAGCACGTAGTAATCGCCGTTCACAAATGTTCCGACACGGACGGGTTCACTGAAGGTCCAGGTGATGCCGTCTTTGGTCAAACTTGTGTGTATCGGAAGATCCTCATGCGCAGGGATAGTCCCGGCAGTCGCGAGCAAGACGGAGAACGCCAGCACCAAACAAAAGCCAACAACTGTGGACATGCGATTCACGAGGTTCTCGAAACGGGCATCATCCATCTCATAACCTTTCATTCGTTCTGCCCTCCGGTGGCGGAGTATTCCACAGGAGTGCCATCGGGATCGGTGGCGTTAATTTGGAGCTGGAGGGGTAGGCCTGCATGGGTGGACCGATGTCCAATAGGGGTGAGGACAGGCGGACGGTTGATCCCATTGTGAACGATGATCTCAACCGAGGCCGAAAGGAAGGAATTTCCCCGCTGATCGGTGGCACGTGCCTGAACGGCATAGGTGCCGTCCGGCCATGCGCTTGTGTTCCAGTCATATCGGTAGGGAGGCGTCCGATCCGACGCATAGTCAGAGACCGGCTCAGAGACTGGAGATCCAACTGGATCCCCATTGAGAAGAAACTGCACCGAACTCATGCCATGCACGGCGTAGGCGCTCACTTCAAGCGGGACTGAGGAATGAACGCGGGTGCCATCCAGCGGGAATATGATCGTCGCATGAGGAGGGGTTTCGGGATCAGGCGTGTAGTAGGTATCCCAGAGTTTCTTCACATATCCGGATTGCGCTCCTCCATCTCTGTAGGTACCATGCAACAAAGGGAAACGCCCCACTCCATTTTTGATGCAGTCCCCCGGACTGTTGGGGTCGGGTCCATAGGTGATCCCCCGATTCGCAGGATTGCCATCGTATGGGGCGCAGGGATCAGGCAAGGTCCATGTTCCATGGTACACCCAGCGCTGCACGTACGTTTCAAGCGGCGGATGATACCACACCTCCTTCATGGCCGGAAACAGGTTAAACACCAGCACCATTCCTTTCCACCAGCCTGAGGTACAGCAATTCTGATAGAAGGAACCCGGAGTAGGCTGTCCGTCAATGTGTCCATATGGGTCGGCTGTGGTCGTCGAGCCAACCCCCGTATCAATCTTGGACCAGTATGACGCCTCTCCATTGTCATTCCCAAAAAGCGGACGCTCCTGTTTCCCAATCTGAATCGTATGGTCCTCGTATGGAAGAGCATCATCATCCGATTGTGCAACTGCTGAGAGGATCATTTCCTTGAGCGAACTATCGGTAGATAATGTGGCTGCGAATACCGGAACGAGAATGCCACCTGTCTGTTCTCCGCTACCCCTCGGGAAATGGTATCCATGGTTGAACAAACCGATCCAGTCGATGCCATGTTGGATCAGGTGGATCGCCATCTCCTCCCGCCTATCGCGATCATAAGTGGTCATAGCATAGAGTATGGCATTGGTGAACTCGCCCGTGGCATAGGGCAAATATCCCTCCATACTGAGCATTGGTCGGGAGCGCTGCCCGGATCCTTTGGCAATATGTTCAAACTTAAGGCGGCGCTGACGTTCGAGTGCTGCTTCAAATGTCGATTGTGAGGGAACCTCCGTGCTGATCACGCTCGGGAGCCGGTTCAAATCCACCTGAGCCATGTCCAGGATCAGCTTTTCTGAAGGATCTCCAATATAAGAGGGTCTGAACTGTGTGGGAAGAGGAGGAGAGGTAACCACCGTCAAAACCGCCGCAACGTTGAGACAGGGACGACAGGTTCCAGTGCAGTCAAGTCCGATCACCTTGACCACAGAAGTGTTGTGTTCCGTGATCGTTACGGGAAGAGAAGGTATCTTGTCTGACGAAAAACTGGGGAGTAGGCTGTCATACCCTTGGGTTTCTCCATCGACCACCACCTTACGTGGATTGATCTCCCATCCATGCATGTGCCTGGCAGGTGAATACGCATGGTAACTCCCGTCCAAATCCGTGAAACCATCCATCACACCAAAATCAGGGGAAATGCGGGTGATGGTAACCGGACCAAGCACCCAGTAGTCGCCATTGACGTATGTGCCGTAGGAATAGTCCCTGTCAAAGTGCCAAGTGATTCCGTCTTGGCTTACCGCATTGGTGGTACCCAGTTGTTGAGCCTGAATGGAAACAGGCACCCATACAGAACACGCAATTGCACAATGCAGAAGGATAGAGGCAGTGAATTTCATTGGATTATTATCTGAGTCGATTGCTGCGGCAGCCAGTATCACCCACCCGAAGCGGAGAATGTGAGCGGACCACCATCCGGGTCGCTGGCTTTGATCCGGAATTCAAGTGTATGACCCACGGGAGTGGATTTCGATCTGATCGGGGAAAGCTCA
>JAFGAQ010000168.1 GCA_016933595.1 Opitutales bacterium
CCCGTCAATGAACAAAGGTATAGGTAGTCCCAATCCCTGAAACGCACAGCAAGACATCCCAGTAATATAAACCCGATCAGAACAGAAGCCGACGGACGCAATTGGCCCACGAGTGTAAGCGCTCTGCCAACGCCACGCACCGGCGGACCCGACCGTAACTGCCACTTGTCCGGAAAGCCCTCCGCTGGCACCCGGCCCGGATGACCTTCCGGCTGATACAGCATATGGGACACTGCACCGGGAATGAGGTCATTCTCATTCGGGAGAACAAGCCCCAGATCCGCGTATCGCTGATAGCATTTCCCCCTTAGAAACTCGAAATTTTCGGGAAGCTGTTTGGTCGGCCTTAGAGGTCCGCGCGCCGGGAACTCGTAGAAAGCCCTTAACTGATCATAGAAGCTCAACCAAAAAACCTCCGGATACCGCTTCATTGCCTCAATAGCAGCCTCACCCATAATCGCGCAGTTATGCTCCAATCCATAACGACGGTTGACTGCATCAATAATGTGGGCCCAAAAACGGACGGTCCCGCCCGCCCAGAAAGTTTTCTCATCAATTCCATAGGTCACAAAAGGCTCCCTGGTTAGCACATCCTCCCGAACAATTTCGCCAAGTTTGGCACATGCCGGACCATGTTCGGGCCGGATCATCCGGCTACAGGCAAATAACCGGAAAAATGGAAGATGGGCGGGAGTCAGATGAGCGACTTCAAATAATCCATAACGCGCGTAGTTGTAACCGCTATACCCCAGAAGCCCGGATGCAAAAACTGCCAAAAACGCAATACTGTTGAGCAGCCTTCGCTTCATCTTCAAGTGCGGGTTTAGCAATGGAAGCACCATTGCCAGAATCAGGATTTGGTGATTCGGACGGATCATCACCAAAACCAGAGAGAGCAAAGCGAATACAAGCCAAGCGGACACCTTCTTCGACCTCCGAATCCTCCATGCGTATCCCGCCCAGAGAACAAACATCACACTGGTCGGATTTTCTGTGGCCACCGTATTGAACACAAAAAAGAACTCTGTGCTGACAAATACGATTCCAACAGTGAGCCATCCCGCCAAACGGCTCCAATGACACGCCAAGCGGAACAGCACCACATTTATCACGCAGTAGGCGACAGCAAAATACGCCTGAACCAAAAACCATGACCCGAGCCCAAAAAGAAAACCAAACAAAAGAGGGGCACCTGGGGTGCGATACAGCATCACCAATGGATACTCAGGAACATCCGCCCAAATATCCCGGAAATACAACCAATACGAGCCGAAGTCACGCCCTTCACCAACAGGCCGACCAAAGCAATGCAACACGTACGCCATCAGAGAAGCCAGCATCACCCATCCGATTCCAGAGCCTCCATGGCCAAACAAACACCTCATCCGGCTGATCCACACGGACGCGTCGTTCTCCCGACTCAACTTCCCTTCCATTGTGGATTCTTTCCTAGCACAATGGACCGGATATTCCAGACGAATCATCGCCGAAAACACTCGTCATACCATATACATGGCCCACTTATGGGTATTGAATTCGTTATTCACACACTTATGGAGCACACGGTATCTCATTTGGGTTCGGCCGGAAGACCACGAAAGGCGAATCAACTCCTTTTTTTAAAACGATCGTATGGTTGCTGCTGCGTCAGGCAATGGATCGCGCCTCCCTCCCGAATAAAATCGCGGCAGTCCACTCCTACCAATTCTTTTCCCGGGAAGCATTCTCCCAAAATCCCCATGGCATTTGCGTCATTACGTTCCTGCCCATACTGGGGGACCAGCACCAAGCCGTTTACGGGCAGGAAATTGGCGTAAGTCGCAGGAAGAATCCGTCCATCTTCCCCATAAACCGCATCCGGCAACGGCAAGGGCAAAAGATCGGGATGTCCGCCTCCGGACATACGAATGCTTTCGGCCTGCTCGCGAAGCTCCTGCATCGCGCGATACTGCAGCCCCCGGGGATTCCGCTCCACGGCAAGCACAAGAGCATTCGGACTCACGAAACGGCAAACCATATCCACATGGCCATCGGTGTCGTCCTGTTCCATTCCGCGCTCAAACCAAAACACCTGTTCGACCCCCAGACGCGGCTTCATCCATGCCTCGATCGACAAATCCGTCACGCCGGGGTTCCGGTTCGGATTCAGCCAAACCGACCGGGTCAGCAGGAGCATTCCCGCCCCATTGACTTCCAGTCCGCCTCCTTCTCCTTTGAAGGGACTACGCTCCACCGAAACCTCAAGCAATGCGGACATGGATCTGGCCACCCGATTGTCGTCACCCCATGGTTGGTATTTATCTCCCCATGCATTAAAATCCCAATCCAAACCACACAAACGACCAGACTCAAGGTCCTGGACGAGTGTCGCACCGTGATCGCGACACCACGCATCATTGGTTGGAACACCCGAGAAACGGATCTGATCCATGACGATCCCGGCCTCCGATTCCAATAACCTCCGGATTTCGTCCACCCGCGCGGGATCGGAGTTGATCCAAACCTTCGCATGCCGGCTCAGAGCGGACACCATTGAAGCCATGCTCTGCCAAACACTTTGCATTCGCATCGGCCAAGTCACTGGATTCAAGGGCCAGGAAACCCAAACCGCTTCCTGTTGCTCCCATTCCGCTGGCATTCTTCTGCGCATGGCAACTGTGGTATCCGACTGTTCTTTCATGGTCTATCTCGGAATACACAAAACGCTTACCTGACAAGTCGCAACACGACAAATACCAATTGGAGGTTGACCGCCTCCCTCAGATTCCACATGCTGTTGCCATCCTTATCGTCGTGGCCCGATCTCAGTATCCGGGTCTTTCGCATTCAATGTTAACCTCTGGGATGCTTCCTTTTCGTTGGGAGCGTATCCCTCCATCACAGACAGTATTCGGGCATGGAATGCCTTGCTGGATTCTCTCCGGTGACCGTATCAGGCCAGCTTATGAAATTGGCTGTCGCGCTTTTGCGCCACCCGCATTGCCCAAAACCAAAGACACATGAACATATCCCTTATTCAGACACTTCGGGACCTTCCGGAATGGATCTCCGTCGATTCATTGACCGGATTCCTGCATACCCATCTCAAGCCCTATGAAGACACGCCCATGGATATCCGCAAAGGACTTGATTATGCCCTGTCAGATGAACCCGGCAAGGGTGGCTTCGTTCTGATTGCCCATGAAGAATCCGACATTCAAGGCGCTCTGGTAATGCTAAAGACCGGAATGGAAGGATTCGTCCCGGGCAACCTGCTGCTCTTCATTGCCGTCCACAAGGAACTTAGGGGCAAAGGGATCGGAGGGCGCCTGATCGAAGAGGCAAAGCAATATACAGATGGGGACGTCTGCCTTCATGTCGAATACGACAACCCCGCCAAGCGCCTGTACGAACGAAGCGGCTTCTCTACCAAATACGCGGAAATGCGCTTCAAACGATGAACCGGGTAACCATCAATCTGGAAGCGCTGCAGCATAACCTTCGCGCGCTTGATTCAATAATTCGGGAACATGGGGCCACGTGGACCATCGTTACCAAGGTCCTCTGTGGGCACGAAGACACCCTAAAAGCGTTACATGGATTCGGAGTAAAGTCCGTAGGAGAATCCAGATTAATGAACCTTCGAGCGATTGCATCGGTTATGCCCCAAACCGAATGTTGGTATTTGCGCCCACCTCATCTTTCAAGGGTGAAAGAGATCGTTGAGCTCACAAGTGTCAGTCTCAACAGCGAGACTGGCGTTATCAAAGCCATAAACGAGGAAGCCCAACGACAAGGGAAAATCCATAAAGTGGTCATCATGATCGAACTCGGCGACCTGCGGGAAGGTATTCTACCCGGCACCCTTATCCGCTTCTATGAGCAGGTCTTCAATCTCGAACACATCGAAGTGGTGGGCATTGGCGCTAACCTTGGCTGCCTTTCAGGGGCAATACCAAGCATTGACCAGCTCATGCAGCTCGTCCTCTACAAGGAATTGTTGGAGCTCAAATTCAACCACCCACTCCCCTTGATTTCGGCAGGATCAAGCGCACTGCTTCCTTTGCTAATCGACAAGTCCGTTCCCAAACCAATCAACCACTTTCGCGTTGGAGAAAGCCTCTTTCTGGGCACTGATCTCATCCATGGAGGAACAATTTCCGGACTACGGGAAGACGTTGTGCGCGTGGAAGCCGAGATCGCCGAAATAAAAGAAAAAAGCCTCACACCTCTCGTCGAAACCGCTGACATCAGCCCATTTGCCAACACACAGGAAAGCGATGACGTTACGCCTGGCCAACGAGGATACCGCGCATTGGTCACGTTGGGGCAACTCGATACCGATGTGTCGGGTCTCACTCCGGTCCATCCGGATTACCAGATCGCTGGAGCCAGCAGTGACATCACGGTTGTCAACCTCGGCGACAGCCCGGACGGACTGAAGGTCGGAGACACCATCCAGTTCAAAGTCAGTTACTCAGCTCTTTTGCGCCTGATGAACGGCCGCTAC
>JAFGAQ010000169.1 GCA_016933595.1 Opitutales bacterium
CTCCCCGAAATGAATGATCACCATTCAAGACTCAGCGGGCTGAAAGCTGCGGGAATCTTGCTCGCCCTTGGATTCGCTTTTGCGGGTGACCATGCGCACGCAGTCGAAAAGGGAACCTATAATCTTTACTTGGAAAACGATTATTTCGCGGGAACAGATCGCTACTACACCAACGGAATCAAGCTTGGATGGAGCTCGGTCGATTTGGAGGAATTCAGAGATACCCCTTTGGCCAGCCCATGGCTCCCGATCTTCAATCTTTTGGAAGATGAACACCTGAAAGCCTACCAGAAGAATCTCATCTATGTAATCGGACAGAACATCTACACTCCTCAAAACACCGAAACTTCAGAATATGTTCCCGATGACCGGCCCTATGCGGGTTGGCTCTACACAGGCGTGGGTGTTGTTTGGAAAAACCAACGCGTGCGCAACACTTTGCTGTTCCACCTTGGGATGGTGGGGCCGGCATCCATGGCAAAGGAGACTCAGCGGATGATCCACGACCTGAAAAACATCGAACATCCGATGGGTTGGGAGCATCAGCTGCACAATGAGATTGGATTGGTGGTTGCCTATGAGCGCATGTGGCGCTGGCCACCGAGCCCCGTTAAGCGCCTGGGGCTCGATTGGGAATTGCTGCCTCATGCAGGTTTGGTTCTCGGCAATGTGCATTGTCATGCCAATGCGGGTGCCGAGCTTCGCGCCGGAATCAACCTTCCCGATGATTTCGGAACCGCAGCCATCGGGCCAACTGCCTCCACCTCAACCCCAATCGGGGGTGACATGAAAACGTCCCGCGCGCTCCTGGACCTCGGTTTTCACCTGTTCGCCCGCGTGGATGGCCGGGCGGTGGCCCGTAACATTTTCCTTGATGGCAATACCTTTGACGACAGCCACTCAGTCGAGCGAAAGGTGTGGGTTTCCGACCTAAGCATCGGATTTGTGGTCACCTACAAGAATACCAAGCTGGCGTATGCGCATGTCAGTCGAACCCGGGAATACCAGGTTCAGGAAGAGCCTCAGAAGTTTGGAACCATTACCCTTAGCTGGGCGTTTTGATGAGCGGTGTTGCTCCGGAGACGATGGCTTCAGCCATTCGACCACGCTCATGACAAGCGCGTCGTCTATGGCTCATGATCAAGACCGTCGTCTTCTTCAATGTTGGGGGAGCTATTGCTCGCCATTCGTGGGACGGAAGACTGGAACAAAAAGGACTGCGAGCAAGGATGCTCCCTCTATTATAGGGATGCCCCCCCCGTCGTCTTCTTCCGCAGGAGCATTGTACATGGGCTTTAGGGCATGGCTGAAGCCGTACCCTCCGCAAAGAGGACCTTTCGGAATGTGCAACAGCGTAGGGTGGATTGGAATAAGACCGCGAGCAAGGATGCTCCCGCTACTTTGGGGAATCCGTTGAGTGGGATTGAATAGAATTCTTTATAGTTGTTACCAAAAAACTTAGGGCGCTTCACTTGCTTCCTCTCGAAATGAAAAGAGCCCTCATCCACAAAGGAGAGCTCCAAACGGGTTGCAATGGACCCGGCTGCCAAAATGCAATGGCTTTACGGTTTTCTGCAGCAGATAGTTCTTCCAATCAAGCCTACAGCGATGGCGACGATCCCACCGATCAACAACCACATCGAGCGATCGGTCGGATTACCCGAGAAAAAGCGGGATACATCCGAGCTGAACGAATCCATCGCGTTCACCCCGAACACAACGAGGATGATTCCTCCCACAATCAAAACGATCGATATCAGGCGATTCATGTTATATTAGGGTTGAATTTGGTCACTTACCCACTGGCGGGCTTCGTTTAGACCCTTTTTGGTGGCATCATAGGCGTTTGAAAATCCGCTCTTGACGCTCGTCCAATTGGATTCGTCCGAGTTTTTGACGGTCTCAAGCTGCGCTTCCAGCTTGGCGATCTGTTCGCGCAGTTCCTTGATCCTCGGCTCGGTTTTTGCCTTTACCGTGGCGCTCGCGGTCTTGAGTTTGATCGCGATCTGATCCAGCTCCTGTTTGCTTGCGTTGATATCCGCTTTCATGAGGTTGGCGAATTCCACTCTCTGGGCATGCGCGTAATCCTTGATCGCTTTCGCGGTTTCTTCTGTTTCCGCTTTTATGCTCTTGAGTGCCTTGTCCGATGCATCCGCAGTCTGGTTTTGCACGGATTTCGGTGGTGGATTGCACGCCGCCAATAAGGTGATTGCGATCAGAATTGGCAATTGGACGATATGGATCTTGTTCATAGACTGACAGCATACCCTAAGCCAACGGGCCTCTCAATGGGTAGAATCCCTACCGTCAGTGTGATGTGTCCGGGTCAGTCTCGGAACAAAGATACGCAGCCTCAGGAGTTGCTTGCGCTCAACTCATCCCGAACCGTCCCGAGGAGGCGTTGGGTGGCCCGGATGCCTTCCATTTCGCCGAGCCCGTTGCCTTCGTATTCAATGCCGACATATCCGCGGTATCCTGCGTCCAGCACGATTTTCATCATACGCCGGTAATCGGTATGGACTTCGTTTCCGCTCTCGTCGAAGTCATGGGATTTCGCGCTGACGGCAAAAGCATATTCCATGAGTTCCTCGACACCTTTGTAGCGGTCGTAGGTCTCGGTCGGAGAAACCCTGAAATTACCGAAGTCCGGGAGGGTCCCGCAGTTGGGCAGGTCGACTTTCCGGATGACCGACGTGAGCCACTCGCCGTTTGAGGATAAGCCTCCGTGGTTTTCCACGATCACGTTTAGTCCGTGTCCGGATGCAAAGGTTGACAGATGGTGCAGTCCATCCGCTGCCCGGTCGAGTTGCTCATCCCATGTGCCAGAGGAGGCCGCGTTCACGCGTATGCTGTGGCATCCCAGGTACTTCGCGGTTTCGACCCAAATGAAATGGTTTTCGACTGCCTGGTTGCGTTTGGCTTCATCCGGGTCGCCAAGATTGCCCAGCCCGTCGCACATAATCAGGAGGTTTTTGACTCCGAGATCGTCGGATCGCTGTTTCAGATCGGCGATCCATTGCCGGTCGCGCACTTCCTCGCGGAAGAACTGGTTGACGTATTCGATCGCATTGATCCCGAATTCGTTTTTTGCGATGGAGGCGAAATCAATCGCTTTTAGTTTTCCTTCGAAGAAATGGCGGTGCAGCGACCATTGCGCGAGGGAGATGCGGAACATCGGATCGTTTGCCCCGACTGATGCTTTCAGCGGGTTGGGAAGCAGAAGGGCTGCGGCACTGCCCGCGGCCATGGTTTGCAGGAAACTCCTGCGGGAGATGGAGCGACTATTCATGGGGATGCCTCTGGTTCGGGGGTTATGGTCCAGATTGCTGCAAGGAAAACCCAATGCAGATTCACCCAATCGAATCACCATTCACCTTTATGAGTGAAGTGAAAAATCCGTTTCGTTGGGAATCGGACGATTATTCGCGGAATTGTGCGATAACCGGGAACATAGCATGGTCAATGGTCCTATGATCGGCAATCGGGCCGGGTTGCCGGTCGTTAAGAACGGTGATAGCTTGTGCTGAATGTAAAGGCTCGGGCCGGTTTTGCTCAAGGGATCGGTCTTATTGCCGATATTTAGATGTAAGTGTTTGTGATTGAAAATGTTAGTGGAAAAAGAATAATGAAATCCGTAGTCAGAGCCTGTTTGTTTTCCGTCCTGCTGTTGGCAGGTGCGCAGGCTGCTGCTTTTGTTATGGACTGGGATCGCGTGGTCTGGAGCGCGGATGGCAGCGCAGGCCAGTATGCGAATGCCGATGGATCGGCGGTGGATGTCAGCGTTACCATCACCTTATCGGATGCGCGCTACGATGGATCGGATGCTTCGGTTGTGCGCGGAACGGATGGCGCGGCCTCGCTGATGCTTTCAATGGATGCACCCAATCACAGTGATCGGTATTCCCACTACATGGATGTGCGGATCCGCTTTTCACGGGCGGTCTCGGGTGTCGGGTTTGACATTTCCGGGATCAATTATGGTTCGTCCGGAAATCATGGACAGGGCAACAGTGGATATGCTTTCGATGATCTGATTGAACGGATTGAGGGGAGTGTGGCCGGAGTCGGCGTTGCTGCGAATGTTGAATTCTCGCCGGGTTCGGTGGCAGCAAGTGTGCTCACGACCGAAAACGGTGGATCCACTACGGGATACTCGGGAGTATCGTCTGCCGAGCCGGGTTCGCTGATTCATGTGTCGTGGGAGACTGGCGTGGTGGATGATGTATCTATCCGATACGCGACGGGCCCACGCGCTCGCAACAATCCTTCAGCGCAGTTCATCGGGCTCGGTGGGGTAGACTTCAATCCGGCGGTTCCAGAGCCTGCAACTTGGCTATTGGGAATCTTTGGTTTTGTGCTTCTGGGCTTGCGCCATTTGATGGGAAATTGGCGCTTGGGAAGTCTTATCAGTGGGTGTGTCAAGGTTTAATTTGTAAAAAATTTGAAATAGTTTGCAATCTATCAAAAGGTGGCATCTGTTACTGCCCATATAGGATGGTTATGGCTAACACTACTTGGAATCGTTGGGTAATTTCGTGTGTCGCGGGGATGATGATGACTGCGGTTTCACACGGCTTTGTTTTGGATTGGGACTCGGTTGACTGGGCCGGAGGAGCCACCAATCAGACCTTCTACAACGTCGACGGGTCCGGGATGGATGTGTCGATCTCGCTGGCCATAACCGGCGCGGCCTGGGCCCAATGGAATGATCAGGCTCAACCCGATGATAATCGGCGTTTGGGTGGCGATGGCGGTTCCGGCCAGGGTGAGTTGTATGATAGCTTCGGGAATCCCTCCGAAGAGTCGCTTCACCTTCACATGGATGCTTTAGCGCGGAATTATACCGGATATGTTGAAGTGGTGATCAGTTTCTCCAGAGCCGTGACGGGTCTCTCGTTCGATCTTTTCGATGTTGATACGGGGGGCAATACCCAAAACTCCAGTACCTTTGAAGATGTCATTGCCGACATTGGTGGGTCGCTTAACGGTGTGGATGTTGGTACGGCGACGGCAGACTATGACTCAGACAGTATCGATCGTGTTGTCCATCCAACCCGTGGGGATGAGTATAGGGGAACCTACTGGGCTCCTGACTCAGAAGACGTGGTCTTGGGTTTGTCATGGGATGAGCAAGTGGTGGATTCGGTGACCTTCCGCTACTATGCTGGTAATTTTTCCAACACAACGCCCGGAACTCAGGGGATTTCGATTTCCGACATCAGCTTTGCCTCAGCGGTTCCAGAGCCGGGAACGGTTGCCGGAGGTGCCTTGCTGCTCGTTGGCCTTGTCGCAGGTGAGTGGCATCGCCGCCGCCGCGCAAACGGGTCTTCGGTGTCATGATTCCGGCGCAAGCGGCTCTCGCTCGTCTTCGCGAGGGGAACCTGAGGTATGTGGCGGATGATCCGGTGGGCTGCTTGTGTGTTGGGCATGAGCGGCGATCCCAACTGTTGGTAGGGCAGGAGCCTTTCGCAGTTATTCTCGGCTGCTCGGATTCCCGCGTTCCGGCTGAGATTATTTTTGACCAGGGACTGGGTGACCTTTTTGTGATCCGGGTCGCCGGAAACATCGTGGCCTCTTCGCAGATCGCGAGCGTGGAGTATGCGGTTGACCGGCTGGGCGTCCGCCTGGTGCTGGTGTTGGGGCACAACGGCTGCGGGGCGGTTGCGGCGACGCTCCAGGAGCTTGAGATGCCAGCCGAGAAGCGTTCGGTCGGGTTGCGGTCGATTGTGAGCCGGATCCGGCCCTCGGTTGAGACCTTGATGGAGACCGATCTGCGGAACCATCCCGAGGAGTTGATGCATCATGCGATCCGCGCCAACATTCGCTCGTCGGTTTTGCACCTGCGGCAGGGCTCGGCCGTGTTGGAACACTACATTCAGAAGGGTGGACTCTGTGTCGTCGGTGCCGAATACGATTTGAAATCGGGTCGGGTGGATTTCTTTGAAGGCGTAGCTGACGATTGATGGATGCCTTTGGGTGCAAGTGATTTGTTAGTCCGCATTTGCAAGCATTTTGTCATCCTGTTCTCCTGCATGCATTCAACGCCTTCGCATCTGTGTGCGGATGATTTGACTCGCTCTTTGGAGCTGCAATGCAGATGATTCAAACACAATGAAAACACCCCTTCTTGTTCTTTCCCTGCTTATGGCTTCCGTCTGTTTCGCTCAGGATTCCGCACCGGAGCCCTTAAACGTCCTCGCGATCTCGAAGACGGATGGGTTCCGGCATGAATCGATTCCAAATGCCATCAAGGCGTTTTCGGAGATGGCCCGTGAGTCGAACTGGAGCATCACTTTCACTGAAGACACCACCTTTGTTGACGACCAGGTCCTCGCCCGCATGGATGTCTTGGTTCTGATCATGACGACAGGTGATATTTTCTCGCTCCCCCAACAACAGTCCATCGAACGTTTCGTTACGGCTGGCGGAGGTCTGGTTGGGATTCACAGCGGCGGCACGGATACCGAGTATGAATGGGAATGGTTCCGCGAAGTGATCGGAGCCCGTTTCACCGGACATCCTCCCGTGTGCAAGGGCACACTGATCGTTGAGGATCCAAACCATGCGTCGACCCATCATTTTAAATCGGACCGGGTGGCCTGGGAAGACGAGTTTTATTCTTTTGACCGGAGCCCGAGGGAAGACGTGCATGTGCTGCTATCGATTGACGAGAGTACGTATGACACCTCCAACAATCCGTGGTTCAAGGGCGTGGACCTAAAGATGGGGGATCATCCGATGGCGTGGCTGAAAAATGTGGATAAGGGTCGCGTGTTCCAGACTGCGTTGGGGCACACCATTGAGATCTACGATGATCCGGCTTTCAGAAAGCACCTCGCAGGAGCGGTCATGTGGGCCGGTGGACGGGATTGATCCTCTTGTCTCCGGTTTATCATCCTGCTGTTGTTGCTCCTCCTCCAGAGGACGGCTGAATCCAACTCATGGCAGATCCGATCGCCATCGTTCACGAAGACGATTCCTGTATCGTGGTTTACAAGCCTGCGGGTTTGCTGGTGCATCGTACCCGTTTGGATGCCGGCGAGAATGATGCCCTCGTCCAGCGCTTGCGCGAACAGTTGGGTTACTTTGTCTACCCGGTTCACCGTTTGGACAAGCCGACTGCCGGGCTGACCCTGCTTGCCAAATCTCCGGATGCTGCTGCCACCTATTCCATGGCATTCCGGGATGGGCTGGTTGAGAAGCACTACCTTGCGATCGTGAGGGGATGGGTCCAGGGCGTGGGCGTTGTTGACTATCCGCTGCTTCCGGAGGTGATCGGGCGAACCCGCAGGAAACCGGTGGTGCATCAGGATGCCGTTTCGCATTTCAGTGCCTTGGAGCACTTTGAGCTGCCGGTTCCGGTGGGGCGATACCAGTCGGCCCGTTTTTCCCTGATTGATTTGCGGCCGCTTACGGGCAGGCGCCATCAGTTGCGCCGGCACATGGCGCACCTTCGCCATCCCATCATCGGGGACACCCGACATGGTGATGGGGTTCAGAACCGCCACTTTGAGGATCGATGGGGTGTCCGGCGACTGATGCTGGTTGCCGTTTCGTTGGGTTTGCCGGAAGCCGGAAATCGCCCGAAATTGGATTTGAAAGTCGAGCCGGACCCGCATTTTTGCGAAATATTAGCGGGAATCCGCTCTGGAATGCCAAATCTGGATTGACCTGATGGGATTCAAAGGCGAAAGTAGACGTGTATTTCCTCAAAAACGTTCAAATGAAACCTCACATTTTTGCACTTTTTGCCCTGTTTGTTTGCGTGTCCGCGTCAGCCGCTTATGTGGACGGCACGGTCGGCTACCTGCAGGACAGTGAGGACATGATGTACAGCGGTCGTTTAGGGACTGAGATGTTCACCAGTGGGGTCTTGTCGCACAATGCGGAGATTGAAGTGGGCTTCATTGATGAGAGCGAGGGAGTGGTGGATGTGTCGGTTATTCCTTTGATGGCGAATTATCGTTTGGAAAGCCCGATTGTGGGCGATTTCTTTTTTTCGGGCGGAGCCGGAGCCGGAGTGGCCAGTATTGATGTTGAGTATCCGGGAATCGACGAAAACAAGACGACTTTTGTGATGCAGGTTTTTGCCGGGGTTGGGTATACCCTTTCTCCCGAATTGCAATTGATGCTTTCTGCCCGGTATTTCTGGGTCGACGATATCACCATCCGCAATAATCGTGTTGAGGTGGGAGACGATGTGGCTGTCGAAGCGGGTGCCCGCTTCCGCTTCTGATGGGGGCTCGATCCGTCATTGAAGGACGGACTGTTTGGGTAACCGGTGTGTTTCGGATGTCAGGCTTGACGTTGTTTCATCAGCAGGGTGTCTGTCTTGAGCCATGAAGATCATCCACACTGCGGATTGGCACATCGGGCGTTTGCTGTATGGACGGAAACGTCAGGCTGAGCACGGTGCCTTTCTGAATTGGTTGTTGGATACCATCCGGGAAAACGCTGTGGACGCGGTGGTGGTTGCCGGTGATGTGTTTGATACTCCGGCTCCGGGAAATCGATCCCAGGAACTCTACTACCAGTTTGTTGCGAACCTTTCGACGACGGGATGCCGGCAATTGGTGATCGTTGGGGGAAACCATGATTCCCCTTCTTTTCTCGATGCTCCGTCGACGCTGTTGAACCACCTCAACGTACATGTGGTTGGTCAGGCCCGGAAGAATCCTGAGGATGAGGTGTTTGTTTTGCGTGACCCAACCGGGATGCCTGCTGCAATTTTATGTGCGGTCCCATTTCTTCGCGATCGTGATGTTCGCGAGTCGGAGGCAGGGGAAGGGCAGGACGACAAGGATTCGGCGCTTTTGAGCGGCATTGCGGAGCATTACCGTGAGGTGGTCCGTATAGCCGTGGAGCAGAGCTCGGGAATGGATCGACCGGTTGCGTTGATCGGCACCGGGCATCTCTATTCCGCTGGAGGCTCGCTCCGAGAAGGTGATGGGGTTCGTGATCTTTACATTGGTTCACTTGGCAGGGTTCCTTTGGATTGTTTCCCAGCCGAACTCGACTACGTGGCACTCGGCCATTTGCATGTTCCCCAGAGGGTCGGACCAACCGACAGGGTCCGCTACAGCGGTTCTCCGATTCCGTTAGGATTTGGAGAGGCGGGGCAGACCAAGAGCGTTTGTCTCTTGGAACTGAATGGCCGATCGGTGGATGTGCGTTTGATCGAAGTGCCGGTTTTCCAGCGGATGGAATCTATACGGGGAGACTGGGATACGATTCACAGTCGGCTGCTGGCGCTGGTAAAACAAGAGGAATCCCTATGGGTGGAAGTCATTCTTGAGGGGAACGAGTCAGTTCCGGATCTGTCCAGACAGGTGCAGGAAACGGTTGCGGATTCCCAGGTCGAGGTGCTTCGCATCAAGCATGAGCGGCAAGACGCCGATCCGTGGGATTTGCCCGAAGGAATTGAGGAATTGGAAGATATCCGTCCTGAGGACGTTTTTGTCCGTTGCCTGGATGCCAATGGTTTCGAGGGCGAACAACGTGACAGGCTCATGCTGACCTTCAGGCAAGTTCTTTCGAATATGGCCGAGCAGGATCCCAACGCCACCGGATGAGAACCCTTATACCCGGATAATCAACGACCCATGCGTATCCTTTCGATCCGACTGAAGAACATCAATTCGATCTATGGTGATTGGACGATCGACTTGCGGCATCCGGATTACCGGCACTACGGGATCTTTGCTATTACCGGACCCACCGGCTCCGGAAAAACAACCCTGTTGGATGCGGTGTGTTTGGCCTTGTATGGGCGGACTCCACGGATGGATGTGTCGGGCTCGGAAAATGAAGTGATGTCCCGCCAGACCTCAGAGAGTGAAGTTGAGGTGGGTTTCTCGGTGAACGGAAAAACATACCGGGCCTGGTGGCATCAGCATCGTGCCAGAAAGAGTCCCGATGGGGCATTGCAGAAGATCGAACGGGAGCTGTCCTTGTGTCGCGACAATGATCCCTTTTCCGCGGCTCGAATCATTGAGGATAAGCCTTCGGTGGTGCTGAGAAAAATCGTGGAAATCACCGGCATGGAGTTTTCCCAATTCCTTCGCTCGATATTGCTCGCTCAGGGGGGATTTGCCGCCTTTCTCCAGTCGGAGAGGAAGGAGCGGTCCGCGATCCTTGAACAGTTGTCGGGCACCTCCGTGTATTCCGAAATCTCCCAGTGGGTGCATGTGAAGGAGTCGGAGGAATCGAAGCTTCTCAAGGCGCTTGAGATTGAGGCGGGCGGGGTCCGGTTGATGACGGCTGACGAACGCAATGCTTTGAATCGGGAAATTGCGGAGTGTGATCTGGAGGTGAAAAAGGCGGGTGTGACGCTTGCCGGAGAGGAAGCGGCCCTGCGCTGGTTGGAGGGAATTGAGAATCTGGAGCGCGAGCTTGTATCGCTTGAAGCGATCCGGATGCGCTTGCACGCGGAGGAAACGGAGATCAATCCACTGAAGGATCGGTGTGCCAGAGCAGAGCGCGCGGTGCCGGGCGAAATCTCCTACGCCTTGAGCTTGCAGATTCAGGCCCAACTGGACGAAGCGATTGCCGGAAAAGCACTTCTGGACCAGAAGCTCCCAACTGCCAAGGCCGCGGTTCAGGCGTGCCTTGGAAAAGTGAATGATGCGATGCTCCGGCATTCGAATTCGCTCGAATCCCGAAAAAAGCTGACTGAAGTTCTGATCGACGTGAGGCGATTGGATGTCCGGATTGCGGATGCAAAAGAGCGTGTTGGGGAGGCGCAGCGTGAAGTCCGGGACGCGCATGATGCGCTTGGAAAACTGGAGTTCGGATTGCAAGCGAAGGAGGCCCAAGTGGCTGCTTTGCAAACGCAAATGCACGGGATCCGGGAATACCTCGATGCAAACGCAGGGGATGCTGGTTTGCTGGAAAATTTCTCGGGAATCGAGGAGTTGAGTCGTCAGTTGGACGCCTTGAACTCGGATGCTGAAAGGGAAATGTCGATCGTTGGCAAGGCGGAAGGCTCGGAGCGGAGTGCCGCGTCCGAGGTCGATGCTCATCAGAAAAAGAGGGAGGAAGCTGCCAAATTGCTCGACGATGTGCGCGCCCGCCGGAGTCAACTTGAGGTGGCGATGCGACAATTGCCGGGATCATCTGATTTGGATGCGCTCGAGGCCACACGGGATGAGTTGGCAATGAACTTCCAAGGGAATCTGGGTGAAAGCATTGCGGTGCTCCGACGACAATTGGTTGAGGGCGAAGCTTGTCCGGTTTGTGGATCGGTTCATCGTGTCTCCGCCGAAGATCTGCCGTCCTTGGATCGTTTCGAGGCGCGGCAGGCGGGTCTGGCCGGACGTATGGAACAACTGAAGCAGCAGATACTGGTCGTCAGGAGAGCGCGTGCCCAATTCGAGGTTCTTGAAAAGGAGGAAAACCGGGCCAATGATTTGGTCCGTTCAGCAGAGGCTGCTTTGAATCAGGCGAGGGAAACCGTCGTGAGTCTGGGCAAGTTGCGGCTTGAGGCCAAGGAACGGTTGAACGCCGTGAATGCGCGGATCGAAGTGGTGGATCGGCGGCTTCAGTCCATTCTGAAATCCTGTCAGGTGGACGCGCCGTTTGGTTTGGACGCGTCGATGCTGAAGGAACTGGAGGCTCGCAAGAACCGGTGGGTCCAATACCAGGGCCGCATCCGGGATCTTGACGCATCATTTGTCCTTGGATCCGGTGAAATCCAATCATTGCGTCAGTCCCTGGAGGATGCCCGTTTGCTTGTCGCAGATAAGGGCACGAAACTGAGCGGGAGGACAAGCGAGCTTGAATTGTTGTTGGCTCAGCGAAGGGAAAGGTTCGGCGATCAGGATCCTTCTGTTGAAGAGTCCCGTGCCGATGCGGAATTGTCCGCACTTCAGTTGGCTGTGGAGGATGGCAAGCGATTGCATGAAGCCGCAGTCCGGGAATTGGGTCTGCTCACTCAGCGTCAGGCTGATCTCGATCAGAAGATCCGTAAACTGGAGGTGGATCATGCGGAGCAAAAACGGGAGTGGATCAGTCGAATTGAGAAAGCTGGTTTTGGCTCCGGATCGGACTGGATGGATGCCCGCTTGGATCCGGCGATCCGGACTGAAATGGTCGCAAAAATTGCCGGATATGACCGGCGCGTTACCGAGCACAAGTCTGCGACGGAGCGGACCCTGCGGCAGTTGGATGAAGTGAAATCCAAGGAATTGACCGGGCGTTCCAAGGATCAGGTACGGGTCGCAATTGACGAGGCCAAAAAAATCCAGCGCGAATGGCTTGAGGCATTGGGGGGAAAGCGGGAGCAGGCAAGGGCGGACGACGTAGCCCGGCAGCGGCACGGTCTTTTGCAGGGCCGGATGGAGATTCAGCGAGCCGAGTGGCTGCGATGGAAGGAACTGGATGATCTGATTGGATCGGCGGATGGCAATAAGTTCAGAAATATTGCCCAGATCATCACCTTTGAGTTCCTGGTGAGGCGCGCGGATCAGGAGCTGCGGAACTTGAGCGAACGTTACCGTTTGAGACGGAATCCACGCAGTGAGATGGATCTGGAGGTTCTCGATACTTGGCAGGCGGATGAGGTCCGCCCGATTGGGAACCTTTCCGGGGGAGAGACCTTCCTCGTGAGTTTGGCCCTTGCTTTGGGAATGTCCGGAATTTCGAGCGGGCAATCGGGTATGGATTCCCTGTTTTTGGACGAAGGTTTTGGAACGCTGGATGAGGATGCGCTCCAGCAAGTCATGAGCGCATTGGCGAGCCTGCACCAAAACTCGAAGCTGATCGGGGTGATTTCCCATGTTGAGGCGCTCAAGGAGAGCCTGCCGGTGCGGATATCCGTACTCCCGACGGGCGGCGGACGGAGTGTGTTGGATGGGCCCGGTGTATCAATGACCGCTCAACCCGAGCCGGATTGAGGTGAGTTGAGGAATGTGTTGAACCGTTTGCATTTCCTCCCTAAAGCATTTGTGAAGATGCAAGACGAAGACATTCTCAAAAAGGGTCGCGAGTGCCTGTCTCTCGAAGCCGAGGCTATCCGGCACACTGCGGAAGCATTGGATGGAGCATTTGTGCGCTGCATTCAACGGATTCGCGATTGCATGTTGCAGCAGGGCAAGCTCGTGTTCTCGGGGGTTGGGAAAAATGCGCCGGTTTGCGAAAAGCTGGTGGGTACCTTCAACAGCACCGGAGTCCCCGCCGTGTTTCTCAATCCGGTTCAGGCTTTGCATGGGGATTTGGGGCTTTGCGGTTCCGGTGATCTTGCCTTTCTTTTGAGCAACAGCGGGACTACCGAGGAGTTGGTGAATCTGGTCCCGCTCCTGAAACGGCTGGACGTGACCGTTGTGGCAGTGACCTCTCATCCCGGCAGCAAACTATCCTCGGTGTGTGACGATGAACTCGATTTCAAGTGTGAGCGTGAGGCCTGCCCGTTGAATCTGGCGCCGACTGCCAGCACCACTGCGGCGCTGGCTTTGGGCGATGCTTTGGCTATGGTGTTCCTGGACATGCGCGGCTTCACCCGTGAAGATTTCGCGCGGTTTCATCCATCCGGGAACCTTGGTAAGTCGCTTCTTTTGCGGGTGCGGGAGGTCATGCGCAGTGATGAGCGGATGGCGCGCCTTCCGGATACCTGTTGCGTGCGGGAAGCGGTTCTCGAGATCACCCGGGCGCGGTGTGGCACCATTGCGTTGACTGATCCTGCGGATGGTACGCTGAGCGGTGTGTTCAGTGATGGGGATTTCCGCCGGGCCTCGCTGAAACACCCGGATGTTTTGGACCGGCTGGTGTCGGAGTTCATGACTCGAGCCCCGAAAACAATTGGCGAGAATGCGTTGGCGGTGGATGCGTTGCGGGTTTTCGAGAAGAGCCGTGTCAATGACTTGGTCGTTATCGATGCGGATGCTCGCCCGGTCGGTTTGATCGACGGTCAGGACCTTCCGAGTCTTCGTTTGGTTTGACGGTTTCGCGGAATCCCGCCAAGACTCACCCGCGTTAAATCCTTCCGGTTGACGCGCCTCTTTTTTGATCCGGGCTATGGTGGAGAATCAGTGATGGACATGTCTCAATATTCAGAAGAGCAAATCCGCTCGATCCGCAGAGGTGCTCTCATCGCTGCGAGCCTGACTGCGTTTTTGTCTCCGTTCATGGGGTCCTCAGTCAATGTGGCGCTTCCCGATATTGGCCAGGATTTTGAAATGGGAGCGGTCCTATTGGGCTGGGTGAACCTCGCGTTCCTGCTGGTGTCTGCATCCATGGCCATCCCGTTCGGGCGTTTGGGCGACATTTGGGGCCGCAAGCGTTTTTTCATGGCGGGGCTGGCCGTGTTCACCCTGGCTTCGGTTTGGATCGCGCTTGCGTGGACTGGTCCGATGCTGATCGCCGGTCGAGCCATGCAGGGAGTGGGTTCCGCTATGATCACTGCGACGGGCATGGCGATTCTGATCTCGGTGTTCCCACCCGAAAAACGGGGCAAGGTGCTGGGAATCAATGTCGCGGCAGTCTATCTGGGGTTGTCTGCCGGGCCCTTTATCGGAGGAATGATCACAGAGTATTTGGGCTGGCGTGCCCTGTTCTGGATGAATCTGCCTATTGGACTGCTGCTCCTGGTGGTTGGAGTGGTCATGCTGAAAGGGGAGTGGATCGAAGACAAGGGTGCGCGATACGACTTGACCGGGGCTTTGATTCTATCGGTATCCCTGTTTTTCACGCTCTATGCATTTTCCCAGCTTCCGTCTATCGAAGCCTTTATCCTGTTAGCCCTTGGTTTTTGTGGCTTAGGGGTTTTCTCGATGCTCCAACACCGGTCGCAGTCTCCGATCATTGATGTTCGTATCTTCTATACCAACCGGGTTTTCACGCTTTCGAATATTGCGGCCTTGATCAATTACGCGGCGACCTTTGCCGTCACGTTTCTGATCAGTATCTACCTGCAGAAAGTGCGTGGATTCAGCCCGAATATTGCGGGAATGGTGCTGGTTAGTCAGCCACTGATGCAGACTTTTCTGTCTCCTTCGGCTGGTCGGCTTTCGGACCGGGTGCAGCCCCGTTTCGTGGCTTCCTCTGGCATGGCATCCTGCTTTTTCGGGTTGGTCTTACTGTGTTTTGTGGATGAGGCGACCTCGCTTTATTACATCATCGGATGCCTGATTCTGTTAGGCATCGGCTTTGCCGCATTTTCCTCTCCAAACACCAAAGCCGTAATGGGCTCGGTGGATCGCAGGATTTTCGGAGTTGCAAGTGCCGTGCTGGGCACCATGCGGCAGATGGGAATGACGTTTTCGATGGGCATTGTCATTATGATACTGGCTCTCTACCTTGGAGAGGCGGATGTGGGGTCTTCGAACGCCACACAATACGTCGATGGCATGCGCTACGCATTTATCGTGTTTGCGGTGTTGTGTCTGGTCGGTGTGTTTGCATCGCTTGCCCGCGGACACACAAGGAACTAAAGCAAATCCGTGCGGGCGGTTTGCTCGTCTTTCGCGGGCGGATCGACTCGGACCGGCCCGCTCTTGCGACGGTGCTTTATCGGCAATCGGGCGGAACCGGTTCTGACCCGGCAGTGAGCTCGATCCAGTTCCCATCCGGATCGCTGACCACCGATTCGAAGTATCCGTCACCCGTCCAGCGCGGTTCCCCGATGATCCGGAAACCTGCTTTCCGAAGATCTTCTGTTTTCGATAGCACGGTGTCCACGCTTCCGATATTGAACGCCATGTGCGCGTATCCGCGCGATTCCGGATCCGGTGGAACTGCGGCTCTTTCATGATTGTGCATCAATTCGAGCCTTGCTCCGGACTCATTGAACGAAAGAAAGTAAGAAGTGAATCCTTTCGTTGGGTTGTGGTATCGGATGGATGCCCGGCCGTTAAAAACCGTTTCGTAGAAATCCCGGCTGCGTTCGATGTCCACTACCCAGAGCGCGATGTGTTCAATCTGAATCATGCCTTGGCTTAATGATCATAGCTTTGGCATGGGTCAAGGGCTCTGATAAAAAAGAAAGCCGCCCGTTTCCGAGCGGCTCCTTTTGATGATTGGTATGCTTATTCTTTCTCGCTCTTCATTCGAAACCGAATGAAAAAACAGGCCAGAGAGAGTAGCTTATTGAGCGGAAAGAAAGAGAGATAATAATCAAGATTATCTATGCACGTATTTGCGGTCTTTTCAAGGGTATTATTCGATTCCCGTTTTCTGTTTTTCTGTAGATTATGGGCAGCATAAGGAAATCCATATTCGAAGTGCATCCAACTGGGTTGCCACGTAATAGCACAGACGAATCGATATCGGATCGACTTGGGAGGAGTAATCCCTGAATCGAATTTGGCACAGTGCACTATTGCAGGCTGACTTTGCTGAGGTCGAAGAGGATCAGGGTGCCGGTCTCGTCAAGGACGTGGAGGATGTTTTGGCTGCCAAATGCGAGTTTAACGGGTCCGCTTAGCTCGCCGGGTTCATTGCCCGTCTGTCCCAGTGTGAGAATGTAGTCCCCCTCGGGTGCAAAGACTTGAATGCGGTCATTTCCGTTGTCGGCGACGAAGATTCTTCCATCCGGGTCGAAGGCCACATCGTGTGGGAAACTCAAGGAGGCAACGGTATCCCGATCCGGGGCGATCCTGAACAGGAACGCACCTTCCGCACTGAATACCTGAACACTGTGGTTGTTTTTGTCGGCAAACGCGATGCGTCCATCGGTATCGATTCCGATCCCTTCCGGGTAGGACAGTAGTGCATTGGAAGCGGGCGTGAAATCCGAGGTGGCGCCTGGATCCCTTTGGCCGATAACTCCCATGAACTCGCCCTTCGGGTTGAAGCGCAGGGCACAGGATTTCATGACGTCACAGACCACAAGGTTCCCTTCTGGATCGAAATGGGCATCCACCGGTTCCTTGAATTGATGGGTAGCGTCACCAAATTCACCAAACGCGAGGAGCTCCTGCATCTCGCTGGAAAAGAAGCGGATCCTGCAGTTTTCGTAAGCCGACTCAACGACCCATAGGTGACCACTGGCGTCGAACAATGCCGCAGTTGGTTTGGCGAAGGATAAAGCACCCACATCGGGCGCGGAGTTGTCGAATTCCGTCCCATCCGTCCGGATGATCCGGATCCTCCCGTCCGAAGGGTGGCAAAGCAAGATGGAATCATCCGCGAGAACCGAGAAGTTTTTCACGCCGGACAGGCCTCCTGAACGCCGGATTTCGGCGAGTGCGGCAGGAGTCGGAGGGGGCGGTGTCGAGGTGCGCACAAAGACCTGGACGCGGTTGGTATTGTCGAGCGTAAACACCCGCATTCCGTCTTTAGAGAAACAAGCGCTTCTCAAAAAAATAAACGATCCGTTATCCGGGCCCTTGCAGCCCCATTTGCTCAGGAACTTCCCATCGGAATCGAAAAGTTGGAGCCTTGTATTGCCCGAATCGATGAAGAGCACCTCATCCATGGGCGAAATGGCCAGCTTCTCGCCCGAAATCATACCCGTACCTCTTCCATATTTCCCCCAAGTCGTGACAAAATCACCATTCGGTGAGAATTTCTGAATGCGGGAGTTGCCCCGGTCGGAGACATAGAGGTATCCTTTGCTATCAACTGCGAGTCCCCTCGGTTCCCTGAACTGCCCTTCCTTTTTTCCGCCGCTTCCAAATGAGCTGACATAGTTTCCGGAAGCATCCCAGCGGCTGACACGGACTTTGGATGAGTACGGCCCATCAACGAGGAAAACACCACCATCGGGCGCGGGGGCGATTCCGAATGGATTGTTGATTTGGTGATCTTCCTTTCCCGGAACGCCGAAACTGCGGATCAGGTTGCCTTGTATATCAAATACCTGAATGAGGGAAGATCCGTAGGAGTTGACCACCGTGACCTGATCCTTCCCGTCGATAAACATGGATTTGGGGTAGTCGAAGAGGTCGATCCCGCTTTCCGGCGCACCCCACCGGCGGATGAAGTTGCCCGTGGTGTCAAAATGATAGATACCGGCGGTATCCTTGTCGGTCTCGAGAACCAGAAACCGTCCGGAGCTGTCTGTGAGAATGGTATGCGGATCCTTGAGGGTTTCTCCGTCTGGCAAGTTGAGAGAGAAAGCCTGTTCAAAAGCGAAGTAGAAGCCATTGGGATCCGGACTGATCATGGGTTTTGGCGATTCATCCGGAGTCTCGGTTAGCGGAGTTCCGGTCGGCCCCGCCTCCAATAACCTGAGTTTTTCCTCGATTCCCGCATCCGGTAGGAATTCCAGGCTCTTGCGGTAAGCCTCGATTGCAGCGGGGAGGTTGCCCTTCATCTCCTGATAGGCAGCCTCAGCCCTGAGCCGGCGGGCTTGCCTTTGGGCGTCGGGGGCTTCGGCATGTATCCAAAGGGTTCCGAGCAACACAATCGATAGGATAACATGAGTAATGGGAGATGAATGCTTCATGGTGTTGTTTCCGGATGAGTTGGGGAGTGTTGTCGGATGGACCCGTAAGAAACGGTCGTTGGCAGTGAAAACAAGCGGCTGGTTGTTTCAGTTGGATGGATACAACATCACATGATTGTCGGGTTGATCCATGTGAGGCCACAGCCCAAGGGGGTGGAGTGGAATTTCGAATCCACCGATCCCCCCCCTTTGGCTAATGAATGGCCTTCTATTCCACCGGTTTCGAACCCTCCATCGAAACTCCCGGTGCCGGGAGTTTCCGGTGGTGTTGGAACCCGGCAGGAATCGAGATCATGCTTGTCATCCTTTTGGTATCATTTTGAGCGGGCGTGATTCACTCGACACCGGCCTCTTCAACCACTTCCGTGTCTCCGGTGTCCGCTTCGGCGCCTTGGTCCTCTTCGTCCCACGCCGGAGCCTGTTCCATAGTATGGCCTTCCACCGAGCACGAAACCGGTTCCTGGAGGGATCCGATGGTGTAGGTGCCGCCGGATGGGCAGACCGGAATCATGTTGTCGTCGAGATAAGGTGTCAGGTCCTCCCAGGATGGGGTACCTTCGGTCAGATCATGTTGATTTGCCCATTCGTTCTTGGCATTCTCGATCATGCTCTGGTTATATTGGCAAGTGTAGGTTTCCTGCATGAGACGGTTCTTCTCGGCCTCTATAGCCGCTGTTGCCACACCCATCGACACCGCCTGAACGGCTCCTGCCACAATCGGGTTGTATTCAGGGGTGCGTGAGTAGGAGACGCAAAGCATACCGTCCCGGTCCGAAACCTGATAGGCCGCAGAGGCATTGTTCTCGTTCATTTTCAGGATGGCGTTGAGCTTGTCCATGAGAGGAGCGAGTTTCTCGAGATTCGGATCGGTGGCCTGGTTTTTGGTGATGATTGCGCCATACACCTTGAAGTATTCCTTGTAGAAGCGGCTCCCAACGAAAGACGCGCCACTCATGTGTTCCGGTAGATCACCCATGTATTGTTTGTATTCGGCGCTGGAGACCAATCCCCCGGATGAGCCGCTCATCGAGGCGACTGCGTTTTGGATCAAAGCACTCTGGGTTCCGATGAGCAGGTAATCCCCGGTCTGGATGATGGCCACTTCCATGCGAATCGGAAGTGGGAGCGGGATGGGGAAGGATATCATTTCGGCACCACCCACATCGCTCTTGGAGACCGGAATCTGTTTCTCTTCAATCAGCTTGCGGATCATGTCCATGATGGACGAATCCGATACCTTCATCCCGAACATGAGGGATGGTTCCGGGATATTTGCAATCGATCCATCCGGCATGGGCAAATCAATGCGGGTGGATTCGGAGAGTACCAGCCCCATCAGGAGCTCATCCGCAGTCGACGCGATAAGTGCATCCACATCGATGCCCATGGTTTCTTTGATCTGGGCGATCTGCGCATTTTTCTGTTCCCGGATTTCGGGTGGTGCAAAGGCCAGCAATGCCTCATCGACGAGCTTCCAAACTTCCTTCAGACTAAGCGATCCGGAGGCGGCAAGCACCGTGTCCTTCGGGAATAGTTTGAGCGAATCCAGCGTGGTGTTGGCGCGGCTGAGCTTCCATATGGCACCCGTTGGTTCCGGTTTGTCGAACTCGACATACATCTTGGAGCGACTCACATTTGTAGAGAGCGGAGCAAGACTGAATCCGATTCCCTTGATTTCATACAGCCCGAGCCATTCGAGTGCGGCGTCGATTTTTTGAATGGTTTCGACCTTGGCTTCCGCATCCGAAGAAGTGCCCGCAGCGGTTTTCAGGAAGTCGATGATCTGGGTGCGCAGAGGCGGAATGAGGGTGTCTCCATTGAAATACCCCATCATGAAGGGATTCAGGTCCAGTTTGGAGAATACGGTGCCCGCTTCAAGCTCCGCGCTGGGCTTGAAATCCGGCAGGTTGGATTTGGCCGCTTCGTCTGCAGCCTGCAGCTCCTTGACAATGGGGCTTTCGCCCTTGAGTTCAGCCAACTTGCGTTGGATCGCTTCGTCTTTCACGAAACCAAGGCTTTTTTCGTAAAGCTCGATGGCTTTATCCTTGTCGCCTTTGAGTTCAGTGTAGGCAGCTTCCGCCCGGAGTTTGCGGGCTTGTTTGATGTCGTCCTGGCTCTGTGCGGATACGCATGTGAGTCCGGTTGACATGACAGCCAGTGCTAGAATCGATACTGGTATTTTCATAGTTCAGGATTGGGTTATGTGATCATTCAGTGAGAGAGTGGTCTGGTCGGTTTATTCGGTGATTTCCGACAGAAGATCGTCGGCTGAGCCGATGACCGGGAGGCCGACGCGATCCCAGTCGAGCCCGGACGGACCCAGCAGGTGCCCGTCTGTCAGCACAAGTGCGCCTCCGTCGGTTAGTGAGAATACGTGTTGGGTGAGCCCTTTGCCGTAAGTGGGTTCTCCGTAAAGGTGGGCCCTGTCATTCCCAAGCAGAGCGGCTGCGAAGACTTCGGCGGCGCTTGCCGTGTTCCGATCGACGAGAAGGCGGAGTCCGCTATCCCGGAGGACACCCGGAGCTTCGGTGCGCCAAACCCGCTGGCCTTCCCGGCCCTCCACTGTGACGATCTCTTGTCCTTCGTCGAGGAACATGCGGGCTGCGTCGATTGCGGCATACAGGTCGCCGCCCTGATTGCCCGATATGTCAATGAGCAGCACCGATCCGCTCAGTACCCGGTTCAGCGCTTCCAGAATTTCGGATGGCGTAGAGGCTTCAAAAGCAAATAACCGGATGGCGGGAGTCCCCTCAATGTTGTGGAGACTGACGGTTCGGGATCGCTGGGGGGTCCGCCGGATGGGAACCCTTTCCGGGGCATATCCCTGCCGCTGAAAGGTGAGGGTGACCTGCGTGTGTGACTGGCCCCTTATTCGCAGGGCGATATCCCTTACTTCCATGTCGCCAACGGGCTCGCCGTCCACCTCGAGCAGGAGATCCCCCTCGCGGATACCGGCGGCCGCCGCCGGGCTTTCGGGGTAGGGTATGCAAATGACACCTCCCTGTTCATCTCTCTCTCTGAGATCCATCCCGACTCCAGCATAGTTTTCCTTTCTGGCGGATATCCAGCGTTGGTATTCATCCGGCGGCATGTATTCAGCGTAAGGATCGATCGCGCCAAGAATATGGTCGATGGATTTGCGGACACTCTCCGATAACGGAAGTGGCTCAATCGCGTGCTTTTCCACCAGGCCCGCGATCTGGAAAAACACCATCATGGCCTCGTTTGAAGTCCAACCCCTTGATGAGGTTTGGGTTGATACGACAGCGGACGGTGAATCCGAAATAGCCTGCTGCTGCGCTTCGTCCGCGAAGAGGATCCCGCCTGTCAGGGTCGTCAGGATCCCGATGCAGCATGTCCATTGGCGGAGAGCGCCAGGCAGGGCACCGTATGGTGTCGAATGTTGGCCGGTTTTCAAAGAGTGGTCAGCAGGGAATAGCGTTCAAGAAGGAGGGCGACTTCATCCTGGAGTTTCCGGAGTGTGGTTTCCTTTTCCTGTATGAGCATTGAAGAATCGCCCGAGAGCTCACGGCTGTGGTTTTGGACGACTGCCAGTTCATCCAGTATCCGCAACCGCTCGATCTCTTTGTCTTCCGGCAACTGGCCGAGTTTTTCGCATTCCGCGCGCAGCCGTGCGATTTCATCGTCCATTGCCTGCAATGCCTCACGCTGTTTCTGGAGACGTGCGCTCAGGCTTTCGCGGCTGTCCTGCAAGCCATAGGTCTGGTTTTTCTCCTCACGGGTCTTGGACTGGACGTCGCTGAGTTCGGATTGCCGGTTGTCAACCCGGCGCTGGTAGCCTTCGTCTCCGGTTGCCATATATCCGATGAGTCCCCCTTTGTGTGGGTCGTCTGTGGTCGTGCAGGATGTCGCCGCAAGGAGGATGAGGCAGGGAAGTCCCAATAGGAATTGTCGCGCTGACATAAGGATTACTTTGTGACTCAGGCGGATGCCCGGTTATTGAGTGCCGCTAGTTGGCGGGTGTTTTCTTCGAGTTGAGCCTTTTGTTCCTCGAGTTTTGCAATTTCCTGGTTGAGCGCGTCGATGCGGTCGGCTGCGCCGGAGTTGGATTCGTTTGCCAGGACTTCACGCTGAATCGTGATTTCGTCGGTTACCTGCGTCATCATTTGCTCGGACTGTTTGAGGTTCTTTGCAAGATGGTCGCGGAGCGCACTGAGCTGAGCCGCATTATCCTGTTGGCCGGAGGCGAGGGTTTCGGCTTCCTGCAACTGGGTTTCCAAGTTGGCGATCTCAGTTCGGATCTTGTCGTTGTAGACTTTGGTTGCGCGGTAGCGTTTGTCGGCTTCGGCGATGCATGCATTCAAGTAGTCTTCCTGACTGGCGTATTTCTCTTTCTTTTTTGCCACGTGATCGCCATAGGCGAGTCCGGCGACTCCCCCCACGGCCGCTCCGATCAACGCCCCTTTTTCAGTGTCGCCGGTTGCCGCACCAACGATTGCACCGAGCCCGGCGCCAATTGCCGCTCCGAAGCCGGCTCCTTGTGCGCGGGTTGTGCTGCTGTCGGACATGCTGGCGCATCCGCTGAGCAGGATTGAAACACCGAGGAATACGATGGTGAGGGTTTTCATGCTATTGAATGGTTTCAGATTCAAGGTTGAGAAAAAAGACGAGGTAAACGGCATCCGGAAGCGTAGGTGTATGGGATAATGTGAACATTTTATTGAAGAGTCTTCAAGGCTTCAACCCACTCATCCATATTCAGACGTTTGGATTCGCGGAATTCTTCATATTGACGGATCGCGGTCTGGTTCATCTTGATTTGTTCCACCAGTCCCAGTCCGATGAGGTATTGTTCGTATTGTTGGAATCCGGCAGCCACGGTTTCAGGCTGGAGCCGGATGAGCTCATTGAGGATCACGCCATATTGGGCTGTGGCATCCCGGATGTTGGCCTGGAGATTCGCATGGCGCTTCTCGTAAATCGCGATGTCGGCTGATTTTCCGGTTTGTCGGCTGATCTCAAGCACCCGTTCACTTGCCGGCAGCTTGAGGAGCTCGTTCCTAAGGAACCATGCCGTAAAGGATGCCATGCGGGCCCATGCTGCCGCAGAGTCTTTTTCGGCTTTGAGCATGAGCGCCTGAACATCGCCGAACGACGCTTTGAGGAGTCCCAGCGAAGTAAGGACATCCTCGGGAACCTCTTTCGCTTGCGCGATGCCGGATTCGATCCGGGTCAGGCTGTCCTGTGCATCCTTGAGCGAGGAACCCGTGCGCACGCTGGTGGGATCGGTGGATTGCTGTGCGGATCCCGGGGTGGGGCGGTCTTTCCGGTATTCCTCCCATTGCTCTGTGAGCGCATTGGTGGTTTCCCTTCCGGCAAATACCGGACTTGCGATAACGAGGCGGAATCCCATTTCCGCCTGTGCGCTCGGGGTTCCGTCGGGCTTGTAGAAGGGTTGTTCGGTCCGGAGGGATGAGCGGATCTGGTTTTCGGGTGTTCTGAAATGTCCGCCCCGCACCACGAACCCTCCGGTTCTCCCCTGAATGTATTCGACCTGGTAAGCGGAGAGGGTCATCTCGCACACGTTTCCCAGCATATCATGGAGTCCGATTGGGTTGGGTTTGAGGATGCCGGCCTTTTTCAACTTGTCATGGGAAGAACGCGGTCCCGAGAACCACTCGTGTTTGAGCAAATTGCGGCCGTAGGGATGGCGGCGGTCGAACTCGGCTTCCGTGACAACTGAGCCACCGCGTGCTGCGAACTCCCATTCCGCTTCGGTAGGGAGCCGGAGGAATCCAGGATACTGGTCCAGCCGGGGAATCTGGTCCAACGCCTCCTGATAGAGCCATTGATTGTAGCGATGGATGAAATCCTGAACGTCAAACCACGATATGGAATTGACTGGTTCGAGGTCGGCCGACGGTGTTTCAGGGTGCATGATCACGCTCCATTGCTGGCGGGTGACTTCCTTCTTTCCCATATAGAACACCCAATCAACCGGGTCTTCGGCTGGAAAAAGAAAGGCTCCTCCAATGTAGAGGACCGTCGGGTATTCCTTGAATCCGCCCGCAGCGCGGTCCCCGACGAGCAGTCTGCGGTTTGCGTAAGGCTGGGGGCCGGTTCCCAGTGCAACCGGTCGGAATTCCATGGTTTGACCACCGGGCATGGATAGGATAAGATCATCCTCCGGGGTCTGGGCGTGGGCCGGTTGAACGGCAAAAGCAGACATCCATAGGATGAACGGAAGCAGCGCGACCAGAACAGCCGGAAATGCCCTTGGTGCTCGTATGCTTGGGTCGGTGTGGATTCGCATGATTTGCATGGCCAGGTGTCGGGTTATTCGTCGCGCAAGGCTTCAGCGGGGTCAATCCGGGCGAGCCGGACCAGTGCGGCGGTGGCGGCAAGGCAGGCAAGACCGAGGATGATCGCTCCAGCCAGCAGAGCTGTTGACAGCGGAAGCGTGCAGAAGCTTTCCCCGCTCTGAAGGTGATTCCGGAAAAGGTGGTTGATGACGGCAGCCATTGTGGCGAAGAACCCCCATGCAAGCAAGTAGGCTCCCCCGGCGATAACGGCGCCTTGGATCAGGGGGAAGCGGAATAGCTTGGGGCCGGAGAGCCCGAGGAGCCGGAGGACGCTGAGTTCCCGTTTCTTGCGCTCAACCGATGCATAGAGGCTGGCAACCAGCGATGCCATACTACCGCCGATCCCGACGGTTGCAATCAACCAGAAGATCAGGGTGAGGTAGCGGTCCATTTCGATCACGGTCTGGATCCGTTGTGCTTCGGTATGTACGGGTATGCCCTTGTTCTCAAAGGAGCGGCGCAGTTCATCGACATCCTCCAAAGCGCGGGCGTAGAGCCGGAATCCGGCATAGCCCCGCCTGGAAAGAAGAAAGTGTCCATTTGAGGTATCGTAAGCGAGTGGTCGTGTGGTTGCGAGCCGGAGGATTCCCGCAGTTCTTGAGGGGACCATAATGGTGTCCGCTGGCACTCCGGCAGTTGGGATGAGGCGTATGGGGATGCTGAGCGGTTGGTCGGTCTGGCTCAGGGTGAGCTGAGCTGTTCCGGCGTCCTGGGTGTGATCCGGATGAATCAACGCGGAAATGGAGGACTCCGGTTCATCGACTGCTTCGCTCCATGGTGGTTCAGGAAGGATGCCAATGCGTTTTCCGTCGCCTGGGAGGGAGACAATCCGGACAGGCTTCGAATCCTCACTGCCTTGTAATTGGATGGTGCATTGCAGGTCGCGTACCCATGGAAGGAGGGCCGCTCCGTATCCCCTGATCTGGGTCTCGACTGCGGTGATGCTGGAATCTGCCAAAGGGCGTAGCTCGGTGGAAAGCAGCAGGTTGGATTGGGTTTCCGGAATCGTGTAGCCAAGCGCGTTGGCCAACGCGGTGGCTGCGGGTGAAGCAATCCGGGTGAATCCGGTATTCGCCCGAAGACGGCTCTGCAGCAACGTGGGAAGCGGGGTCGCGGTGCTCACGACCACGCCATCGTAAAGCGGATAGGCCAGCGGTTTATCCCCGGGCCAATTGAGTGCCGGTATCCCCAGTCCATCCTTGAAGGATTCCACGTCCTCCAGTAACGCGAGCGGAACAAATACCGCTTTGATGGCGCTCGCCCGGCGGCTGACAACACCCGTTACCTTGAGCTCGGTTGTGCCCGTTTCCCTGCGGCTGCCTCTCATGCGGGATGCTTCCATGATGAGGGTGTCGCCAACGACCGCTCCGATTGCCTCGGCCGCAAACTCGGTGAGCACGCATTCTTCAGAGGATGGAACGGGTGCTCCGTTCTCGAGAACAAGCGGATCGCCCTCTCCAGTTGGGATAAGGTCAAGGTCCTGTTTGCCCTCCGGCCCGGAATCCTTGACCCACATCGCCACGGAGGCTGCGATCTGACGGGTCATGGGAGTGACAAACGCCACCCTGGGGTCCGATTGCATGGTTTCAAACCATTCTTTCGGATGCGATACACTGCTGAGTGGCCGGACTTCCCGGTTTTTCGGGTCCTGAATCAGGCGATGGCGCAGTGTCTCGATGGTGCCGTACTTCAATCCGAATAGCAGGAGAAGCGGTGCGATTACGGCGCATATGGCCAGCATCAGGCAAGCCGTCAGGATCCATTCGTGCCATAGATCGGCCAGCGCGAGCCTCAGCATCAGTGCCGGGGACGATGGCTTGGGGCTTTCATATCGACTGGATGGGTCTGCGTTCATCGGATCGCCTGCTCAATACAGGTTGAAAGGGTGTGGGATCCGGTTGGTTTCTCCAAAGCAAAGGTGAAGGCGCGATCCGACACCGGTAGCATGAGATCGAGATCATGGGTCACCACGATGACGGTTACTCCCATTTGTGAGGTGAGCTCTTTGAAAGTGTCGCGTATCTCGCGGGCGGTCAGCTTGTCAACTGCAGCGGTGGGTTCATCGGCCAGGACAAGGGGAGGCTCATGCGCGAGTGCCCGTGCAATGGCGACGCGCTGGCGTTGTCCGCCCGAAAGGAATGCCGGCAGTTTTGGCAACTGTCCGGTGATTCCGAGCCTATCGCAGATCCGGTTGACGGATGGACAGTCCGGTGCAAGCCCGTTGATCCTCCGAGGGAGCCGGATGTTGTCACGCACTTTGAGGAAAGGGAGCAAGCCGCCGGATTGTAGTACGTATCCCATGTCCCGGCGACGGATCGCCGCGAGATCCCTTGCACCCATCCGGTCGATGTCAACCGCGGGCTGCGGATGCCTTACCGCATAGCGGAATCGATCGCAGGTGGTTGGTGTGAGGAGCAGGCCGAGCATGTCGAGCAGCGTGCTTTTGCCGCATCCGCTTTCGCCGACTATGGCAATGAACTCGCCCCGTTGGATCCTGAACCGGGGAATGCGGAGCTCGAAGATCTGATCCCCTTTTTCCCGGCGTTTGGAGACTCCGGTCAGGTCGATCACTTCGTTATCGGCGGGCACCGTTTGTTTGGAATCTGGCATTGTGTTTCCGAAGCTCCTGTTGGGCAGGTACTCACAATCGGAAGGCGGGTCGCGGACACCTTGCCGCTGGTGTGGAACCGATGCGGCAAGGTGCGCGGCAAAGACACCCTATCAAGGGAGCATTTCGAGGCTCATCGGATGCACATACGCATCCGGGTCGTCTCCCATGTTGAGGCGGACCCATACACCCGGGTCATCGTGAACCGCAGCGTAGTAGGAGATCTTCGCGTCGAGATCGTTGAGGAATTCGTCCTGTTGATCCTGAGACCAATTGTTCCAGTCTTCGGAGGACATTCCCATGATCCGGCTCTTGTACGGAAGATCCTGCAGAAACTCGGGGATCAGTCCGGTATCGGAGAGTGTGCGCGCATTCGCGATCTGTTCAGGCGTAACCGACAGCGTTGCGGATGTGGCCTGGAGTGCGTCGAAGAATCCGGTGCCGCTCATCTGGCCCTGGCGGCCGGCGAGCATCAGTTCCTGAAGGACCGTGCGCAGGGAATCGAGTTCATTCTTGTTGATAAGGACCCGCACTTCGAGGGAAGGAACCATGGGATCCTGCAAATCTTTGTCGACCACCCATGCGGTGATGTCGCGCGGAGCCTGAACGGCGTCCTTTTTCCCAATCCAATCCACCAAGGCGGCTTTGATCATCTGATTTGCAAGTCCAGCCACTTCGGTTTCGACCTGTTCCACCGTGACTTCCGTAGCGGCGGAGTCGGAGGTGTCGAAATCATCCGGTTCCGCTGCTGAGACCACCTCCTCGACCGATCCCTCTTTGCGCGCGGCGGATAGGAGATCCCTCATGGCGTTGAGGAGGGTGTCGGACATCGCATCAAATGCGGCTGGGTCATCCGCTGGCAATGAGTAGTAGGCTTCGCGTCCGCTCGAGGCATAGTCCCGGTTTTCGGACAGTTTGCGGAATTGCTGTTCGGTCAATTCAAAGAAGGGTTCCTTACGCTCATCTGAGTAGTCGCGTAGATGCCCTGAGAAAACGTAGATTCCCTTGTCCTTGGCCAGCTGGCTGAGTTCCTCTGCTCCCTTGCCGGAGGCGTTCCATGCCTCGCCTTTAGTGTGGGACGGGGCATCGCCGATGAGAACAATGAAGCGCATTGCGTCTTCGCTCCACGCGGTTTCCGCGATGGCCTTGTCTACTCCGGAGAAGACGTCTTCGGGGAATCCTTTGCTGCCGACTTTGGCTTCGGATACCGATCCAAGGATGGTGGCAAAGGCCGTCGCATCCTGGAGTTCCGGAGTGTAGTTTTGGGTAAGGTATTCGATGCCTTCAATCTCAAGGGAATCCCGGAATGCCCAGAGCCCGAAACGAACGTTGTCCGCGATGTCCGGATCACCGGCTATGGATCCCGCCATTTTTTCCATGGCCCGAAGGGTGCCTTCGATGAACGGCTGCATGCTCGCTGTGGTATCGATGACATAGACCAGTTCGATTTTGAGGTCTTGCACCGATTTGCTCTCGGTGGATGCGATGGCGGCGCTTTCCACAAACACCTTGTCGTCGAGCGTGGTTTTTCCGCGCCCGCCCTTGGCGGTCGTTGCAGCAGCGAGTTGGAGCAGGCGACCTTCACGTCCCTCCAGTTCGATGGGCTCATGGCTCAGGATCGGGAGTAGGTAAAATTGTTCTTCAATGAACATGAAGACCGCCCGTTTGGGTTCCATCGAGATCAGCGGGAAGTCATCGGGGATTTCGCCGGATGTCGCGGTGTTGAGGAGGGATTCCGCCTGTTCAGCCCGGTCCGGGGCTTGGAGCAGGTCGAAAAGGCTGTCCCGTTTTCCAAACATAAGGACCGGCTGACGCCCTTCCGGATGCGTGTAGGCAAGGCACATGGCCTGTTTCCATTCCATCAGATCTTCGGCTTTCATCCATCCGAGTACCGTGCCCTTATCGTCACTTCCGACTTCATACCATCCCGTCGCTCCATCGAAATCATCCACTTGCGGCGCGGTGTAAACGTAGAGAGGCTGGAAGGCCGGTAGGTTTTCCTCGATGATGGGGGCGTCGGCCTGTGCGGTTTCGTAAACGGACGAAAACGGCCGGGTGAGAACCCGGAGCGGCAGGGTTTCCTTGCCCGGAATGATCACCGGGGAGCGCTGCGCCATTAATGGGGAAGACAGCAGTGGCAGCGTGAGGAGCAATCCGGCCACGCGTATCAGATCCGTGAGTTTTATCGATCGGTCTTTCATGGGTTTTGATGGTTGTTGAAGTGAAAATCAGAACACCCATCTCCTCATACCGGTACGTGTCACCGCAATGGACACACAGAAATCAGGGAATGTTGGGAACATACCGCATGGGAAAGGTGAGATAGTGAAACGGACAAAACAATCGTATGCGAAGATGCTTTGTTTGCCAGTCAATTAACGAGAAAAATGTGAGATTGCATGTTTCGGATCGGTTCCCTAGATCATGGACCATCATGATGCGATTTTCGAAGCCCTGTTTCACGGATACCCAGCGCACCTTTGGTTTTGGAGACCGGTGGGGATTGGCTGGCGCCGGCCATGTTCAGGCATCTTACCGGTGCACCTTCATGGGAGCTTTTGCACAGCAACACGTGGATGAGATCCGTGGAGCCATGCGGACTCCGTCGGAAGTAGTTCTTGCGGCCCGCCAGGCATTGGAAAAGGCGCGGTACCCAAACCGCTGGGCTGCCAATATTGACGGGATCCGGTCCGTTGACGACATCGAGTGGGTCAAGGATGCGGGATTCAGCCTGTTTACGGTTGATGTATCCCAAGAGGTTTTCAGCGACGCGGATGATCTTTCGAAGGATGCATTGGCCAGTGTATGCGAGGGTTTGGCAAACGAAGGCATCATTAATTGGGAGGCTCTGTGTGACCGTTTTCTGGACAAGCCTTTTGAAGTCTCTGATTTGCTGGTGATTCAGCTGGGAAAAGAGAAGCTGATGCGTCTTGCAGTGAAGTTTGGTCGGGCCATTGCCCGGGCAGATGCCATGATGTCGGCTCTGGCGGACCGGATGCCCGGCAAGGACGCCTACGAGGTGGAGCTGAGCCTGAGCGCTTCTCCTTCACCTACCACGGCCGAAGAGCACATGTTTGTGGTCGAGTTGATCAAGGAAAAAGGGCACACGATCACCAGTTTTGCACCCCGTATGCTCACGGGTTGGGAGAGCGTGGTCGATTTCCGTGGAACCCGCCAGCAAGTCGAACGTTTCATGAAGGCTCACGTTGCGGTGGCCTACTATGAAGGGCCCTACAAGGTTTCGATCCATCACGGGGATGACAAATTCAGTGTGCTCCCCTCTCTCGGATTGATCTGCGGGAATCTGTTGCACTTCAAGATATCGGGAACCAGTTTTCTTGAGGGGATGCGGGTCGTGGTCCGGAAGCATCCGACCTTGTTTAATGAGATTGTGGCGTTTTGCCTCGAAAATCATGGGATGCGGAACTATCCGATTCCCTGCTCACTTGACCGGGACGCGATCGACGAACTCTCACGCACCACCCTCAAAGACGTTGAAGGCATCTTCATTGATCAGGAAGTCGGCCGGCAACTGCTCGAGGGAATGTATGCCCCGGTGTTCTCGATTGGTCGCAGACCGAACGGGATCCCCTTCAAGGAAGCGCTAGCGGAGGTTATTCAGAAGCACGAAGGTCTCTTCACCGGATTCCTGACTGAACGGGTGGGGCGGCATGTCGAGCTGCTGTCCACTTCCTCCTGATTTGGGTCGTTTTCTGAATCTTTGCATCGTTGGCTGGCGTATTCATCTGCAAACAGTATAGTTGAGAAAACAGGAGGCAAACGATGAACAAGATCACAA
>JAFGAQ010000170.1 GCA_016933595.1 Opitutales bacterium
AGTTGCTCGATGATCAACCCCCGCTCCTCATCGCCGATCGGCTCGATTTCGTATTCAGGGAAATACCGTGCGACAAGCGCCACCCGACGGATGAAGCTTTCCTCCGTTTCGCCCCAATGCTTGAGGCGGATTCCACCGTTGTTCACCTCGGAAGCGAGCAAGGAAGCCGCTTTGTCTGTGGGCACATCAAGGCTTTCCTCTTCGCGTATCACCAAATCCCGGAAGACGGTCCTGCGGATGCGGCGCACGCGTTTCTGCCACACGTCATACTCCACATCATCTCTCTCACCAAAACCATCCGGAAAAAGCTCACGCAGCCACTCCTGTTCCACGGCAGTGTTCATGCCAAGCATCACCTGAACCTCACCACCCACATTGCGCTCTTCGATCTCAGCTGACACAAATAACGGATCTTCGACCAAACTCTCGCGGCGCCGCATGCCCTTGCGCCCATGAACCAATCCACACCGCAGCGTGCCCTTGTCGAGCCGCATCGCCAGATGGTCCGGAAATGCAGTCAACAAACACTTGCGCAATCGATCCGCATCGCCTTCGCCTGCGCTTTCCACCGACAATCCCTGCTGCCGGGCAATCGCCAAAAATTGCCGCGCCGAACGGTCGGCTTGGCGGGCAACCTGCCCCTGTATGCCCCACTGCCGGCAAAACCCCGGTTCAAAGTCGCGGGACGCGACCCACTGCCACGCCTTCAAATCCGCGAGCAAATCCGATTTCAGATCCCGATCCAGTCCGAGCAGGTTCTCGCGCTCCTCCCGACGTCGCTTGTCCTCCAACGGCAGAATCAAGCTACGCTCCTGACTCAATGCGGCGGCAACCGTGGCCGCCTGAAGGCAACCGGCTCCTGACGCCGCTACAAACAAGCGGCTGTAACGCGGATGCAAGGGAAAAGCCGCCAAGGTGCGCCCCATCTCCGTGAGCGCACCGGAGCCGTCCATGGCACCCAAATCTTCCAACAACGATTCCGCCCTCGACAGATAGGTATCGGACGGAGCCTCAAACCACGGAAAAGCCCTCAGGTCTCCGTATCCCGATGCCTTGAGGGTCAGCACGGTTTCCGCCAAATCCAGCCGGCGGATCTCAGGCACCTCGAAGGCAGCCTTGCTTTCGTGCTCCCGGAGGTTCCACAATCGCACACAATGCCCCGGAGCTTCACGACCGGCCCGGCCCGCTCGCTGGGCCGCACTTGCCTGACTGATACCCTGAACCAGCAAGGTATTGATCCCACGCAACGGATCATGGACGGGAATCCGGGCCAGTCCGCTGTCGACCACCACCCGGATGCCCGGGATCGTCAATGAGGTCTCCGCCACATTCGTGGCCACGATAATTCGTGGCTGACCGGAAGCATCCACCGCCGCATCCTGCTGAGCCGGGGGCAGCTCACCGTGGAGCGGCAGCACATCATAGCCGGAGCACGCGGGCCGAGCGCGAACCTCACTGATCGTCCGGCTGATTTCATAAGCTCCCGGCATGAAGACCAGCGCACTTCCCTGCATGCCTTGTTTGATCAGACGCGAAAGCTCATCCGCAGCCCTCTCCCACACCGGGCGGGGCCGGGCATCCCCACCGCCAGAGCCTGCATACTCGATCTCAACCGGAAACATGCGCCCTTCACTCTCCATGACAACCGTTGGCCGGAGGTAACGTGTAAGAGCCTCGCCGGGTAAGGTGGCACTCATCACCCCCAGGATCAGATCCGGTCGGGCGGATTGCTGCAACATGCAGCATTGAGCCAGACTCACGTCACTGCTGATGTGGCGCTCATGGAACTCATCGAAAACCACTGCCGCAACGCCGCGCAATCCCGGGTCATCCATCATGCGCCGCATCAGGATACCCTCGGTCAGCATCAGAACACGGGTATTGCGACTTGAAACGTTCTCGAATCGGACCTGGTAGCCCACCTCGTGCCCCGGATCTGATCCGCGCTCCCATGCAATGCGTCGCGCCAGCATCCGCGCGGCAATCCGTCTGGGCTGAAGGATAATCACCTGTCCATGAGGAACACACCCTTCATCGATCAGCATCTGAGGCACCTGCGTCGATTTCCCGGAGCCTGTCGGCGCCTGCAGTATAAAACGCCCGCCCGGGCGAACTTCGCGGCGCAACAACTCCCGGACGGATTCTATGGGCAACAGACTCGACATCGGCTCAAACATGAATCCCAAAACACCTTTGTCGACGCTTCATTCGTCCTCCACCCCTTCGCGAAGCTGAGCCTCGCCATCCATATCCCATCCCTTGGGCCGGCGATAATAGACCTTTTCAAGCGTTAATCCTTTGGCAGGTGCTGTCACGACCCACTCAGAGCGCGATCGCATCTCAAGAAGCCGCCGGGCATCGAGTGGCGCAAGCTTTCCACGGCCCACGTCTATCAATACACCAGCCAAGCTCCTGACCATCTTATACATGAAACCGTTTGCCTCCGCCCGAATGGTGATGAAGCGGCCGGTTCGCCGCACATCCAGAATCCGCAGATGCCTCACCGTCGAAGCATAGGGCTTGCCCCGGTTCGCCGCAAAACTCGCGAAATCCCGCTCCCCAACCAACAGGGCCGCTGACGACTGCATTGCTTCCACATCGAGTTTCATCCGGCCCGCCGACCAACAAAAGCGGGTATCCTGGGGCAACGCAAACCCCTCAAAAATCCGGTAACTGTAGCGCTTGCCCACCGCCGAGCGCCGCGCATCGAAGCTCATTGGAACCTCCCGCAAACTGAGCATCCGCAGCGAGTCGGGATACCCGACCTGCATGGCCCGCAGCATATGCTCCGGACGGGACTTCCACGCCGCATCAAAATGGAATACCTGTCCGCGGGCATGAACACCGGAATCCGTGCGTCCGCTTCCCGCAATTCGCACTGGCCGCTCAAAGATGGCCTGCAAACGCCTTTCGATAAAATCCTGTATGGCTTTTCCATTGGGCTGACTCTGCCAACCCTCAAACTCCGTACCGTCGTAGGCACACACGACCTTCCATCGGCGAAGGGAAACCCGGGATGTTGCCCAACCCTTTGCCCCACCAGAGCCGTCAACGTCCTCCGGATCCTTCTCTTCGGCCAGCATCGTGCAGTACTTCAGCTCAACCTACTCCTCTGCATCCGCCTGATCTTCATCTTCAGCCGAACCGAAGGTGGAATCTCCCTCGGGAGGCAACAGCGGCCGAGGCTGCTTTTTCTCCCTTTCACGGGGATCGTCCAAACTCTTGCGCTCCTTCAGCTTTCCGTCTTCTCCATACAGGAAACCCGTGAAATACCCTTCCTCCGTATAAAGAGCCGGCGGATTTGAAGCGAATGGATTCCATGGACTGTAGGGACTCACCGGACTGCCATACATTCCATTCGGGTTAAACATGGAAAGCGGACTATCCTTGCTTCCATACTTTCCCCACTCATTCCAGATTGAGTCCGGATCCTTCTCCGGAAGCGTCGTTGAGCCCAGGAACACCTTGTAGTCCTCCCCGCCATACACGTTGATGCGGGTTGCCGGTTCTTCCCAGGCAACGGCACGAAACGCCGTCAATGCGATTATAACCAACAATATCCAGATCCTCCTGTTTTTCATACGCCTTTCACCATAGTCAGGCATCGGGATCCGTCAACCTACGAAAGTTGGTAGAATGAGCCACGAAAAATAGTGAAATCCACCACTATTCAGGCAAGCGCACCCGACACGGTCTCGGGCTGGATTTTGCATCTTTCTTTCTATCAATTACTAATAAATTTTGACACATCTTTGGCACACCAATTGCATAATCAAAAACCTCGCAATCAACACAGCCCATCGATCAACGAAAAACACCGGACACGCCAACCATCATCTCTTTTCCAAAACCTCAATAAATCACCTGTTATGAAATCCCGCCACCTCATTCTGGCATTGACTGGAGCCTGCACGGCAGTCGCGCTCATCGCGAATGCACCGCAAGGCATCAGCAGCGAAATGGATGATCTGTGGATGCGCGCCACGACCACAGCCAGAGCAAATGCTGATTGGCTTCCGGGACGCGTCGAAAAGCAGGAGCGGGTCCTCAACAAAAAAGGTGAATTGGAAATCGATAACCAAGTCATACTCGAATTCGGTCGCAGCAAGGAAGGAGCAGCTGAAGTGCGGTTGGTCTCCTATCTTGCCAACGGCAAAGACGTCACCTCCGAAGCCCGCCGCGATACCGAACGAAAAGCTCTCGCCAGTCTGAGGGAGGACCATGCCAAAGGTGCTCAACCCCCCTTTGCCTCCCTCGGACCAGGCGAACAGCTCATCAAGACCTTTGAGAAAACCGTGGTCCACGGCGGAAAGTCCTGCGCTGTCTTACGCTTTATCCAAACCGGAGGAGTCCGGGACATTCAGGGATGGGTCTGGATTGACTGCGAAGATGGCGATCCCTTGAAGACTGAAATCGAAGTGATCTCCGCTCCCTTCAAGGATGGAAGATCCACCATTCTGGGAATGAAACGTACGGCTGATTTCGGCCGGACCGCTACCGGCGCTCTATGCATTGTCGCCGAACGCATCGAAGCCGCGATGCGTACCAGCACACTCTTGCACACTTTTGAAGGGGTCATTGAAGACACGCTCCGCTATTCCGCTCACTGGAAAGAAACCTGAGCACAGGCGGCTCAACCCCAATCATTCCCGTCGAAAGGAAGCGGCGGGTAGGAGGAAGAAAACAGGACCGGCAAGCCCTAGGGCTTGCCGGTCTCACTGCCTCAATAGATTCCGACAATCCCTCTTTTCGATAGGTGCAACTAAGCTATCAAGCGCCACTCCATACACCCTGATCCGAGGGACACATTCCCCGGTGAAATGGATGGCTTCAGACCGGAGAATACACAAACTCTGGCTTTCCAGCCATCCAGAAATCAAACGTAAGGGTGTTCCCGGGCCAATCCTTCAACTCAACATGCGCGCCTGTCGACCGCGCAAAAGCAATACCCGCGGCAATGTCCCAGAGCCGCACACCAGTCTCATAGTAAGCATCATAATAACCAGCACCGACGTAGGACACCGAGAGCGCAGCCGTTCCAATCATCCTGACTTTTTTGTATTGGAAGAGCTTATGAAAGAATGCCTTCACTGAAGCGTCACTCCGGTCCATCTCGTGCGGAAACCCGGTGCAAAGACATGCCTTGCCAATACTATCCGCCCATTTTGGAGTGTGTGGGTGCCCGTTGATGCAGAACGGCAGCCCTTCACCCCCGGTGAATAATTCATTGCGGTTGAAATCCAGAACCGCCCCAACCAAGGCATCCCGCCCACGCATGAGCGCAATGCTCACGCAACAATGCGGAATCGATCGCTGATAGTTGAAAGTACCATCCAAAGGGTCCACCACCCAATAGGGGTCCGTGCCCTCCAACAACGCCGGATCACCACCCTCCTCCTCTCCAATTATCGGAAAAGACGTGCAATCCCGAAGGAATGCCCGAATCCTCCTTTCAGATTCCAAATCGGCCTGCAGCTTGACATCGTGACTATCCTCCATGTGCACCTTACGGTAACCGCTCACCACTTCCTTAAGTGGAACAGCAGCAGTTTCCGCAGCCTCAATCGCAACCTTCAATAGCGCAGCATGATCTTCCATAGCCA
>JAFGAQ010000171.1 GCA_016933595.1 Opitutales bacterium
GGATTCATGTTGCGGTCATGAAGCAAGGGGTAGCTCGAGCGGCCCCTCACCGGCCAATGGTTCAGCCATGATCCGCCGTCGTGTAGTCCCCAAAGGGTGACGCGTGCGATCGCATCCGCATGTTCGAGGTAAACCGAGAATAGCTCGGCATAGCGTTTGGCAAGAGCCTGCTGGACGTCTTCAGGAAGTCCGTTCGCGTATGGATTGAGTTCGTCCCGGAGCTCGGCATGCAGTGAGAGGTCGGCTCCCTGGTTGTCGAAGGCGGAGGGGAGCACGTCCACGTCGAGCTCGGTGATCATAACCTTGATCCCGAGGGCGGCATATTCCCCAATGGCTTCTGAGAGCAGTTCGCGGCTGGGCCAATCGAGTCTCACATGTTCCTGTATTCCCACTCCGGAGATGGGAATACCCTGATCCAGAAGGTTGCGAATCAGGCGAACCGTGCCAGCGCGTTTTGCAGGGTTTTCGATGTTGAAATCGTTGTAGATCAACTGGGCGTCTGGGTCGGCCTCATGGGCGAAGATGAAGGCTTTGGCGATATAGTCTTCTCCGAGGATCCGGAAGAATGCGGATTCCCTCATGGAACCATCTTCGTTGAGTGCTTCGTTCACAACATCCCAGCCGTGAATGCGCCCTTTGTAGCGTCCGACCACGGTATGGATGTGGTTACGCATGCGTTCGAGCAGGAGCTCGGGCGAGGCATCGTTGCCTTCCGCATCTTTGAACACCCATTCCGGGGTTTGATTGTGCCAGATGAGGGTGTGCCCGAATATCTCAAGACCATTGCGGGTTCCGAATTCCACCATCGCATCGGCGTGATCCCAGAAAAACCCGTTCTCGGTGGGATGGACTTTCTCCCATTTGAGCAAATTCTCGGGGGTGATGGAACTGTATTGGCTGAGCAGGAGCTCGGCTTCCCTCCCTTCGAAGTGCGTTTCTTTCACGGCAGCACCTACTGTGAAAAACGGGGCATAGACCTCTTTGAGGGAAACCGGAGTGTTTGTATGACTCGCGGCAATTGCCGCGAGACCCGATGTTGCAGCCAGGGACAGAATGAGGAGTTTTTGCATGTTTAGTCTGGTTATGGTGATCTGGATGATCCTTATCTCTGATCAAACCCTTGAACGGTCCAAACGATTGCCACATTATACCGGTTTTTCGTTTTGATACGCTTTTCATGATGCACACAGGTGCATCAACGAGCCTGGATTTGAGCGATCATACTGGGGAGGGAGTTCCTTTTTTTGCCGAATCGAACTTGAGAACCTCGTTTCGCAGTCGGAATGCTATCGGGCAGTTGAACGGGCCGCCCTCCAGGTGACGGTGAGGCTCGAAACCACCATGATGAGGGCTGCGGCTACCGGATGGAGGTGCCCGGTGGCGGCGATTCCGATCCCGATTGTGTTGTAGCAGGCTGCAAAGACGAGGTTGGATTGAAGGGTCCGGTGGATGTTCCTGGAGATGCGGATTGCCTGGGCGAGTGGTAGCGGGGATGTCCCGCGCAGGATCGCGGTGGCGTTGGAAAGCGTGAGTGGCGCGGAGCTGTCCTGAATGGCAATGGACGCGGGAGCGCGGGTCATCGCCGGGAGGTCATTGATTCCATCGCCAACAAAAACGGGTGATTCGCCCCGTTCGACAGAATGGTTGAGGATTTCTCCCTTGTGATGGGGTCTGAGGCCGGAGCGGATGGAGACCCCCTTGAAGGCGGGAATTCTGGGATTGGAATCGCCTGTGAGAATGGACGCTTGAATCCCCATGTTGGCAAGCTCGTGAAAGAGGGCATCGATATCGGGTCGGAGGGTTTCGGTCGTTTCGAATTCGGCCAACACCGTTTCTCCGATCGCGAGGGCATGCCGATGGTTGGATGGATCATGGCTGGCACGGGGGGGCTCTCCGGCGCTGCGGGCCCACTCCAGTGGACCCAGCCGGAGGGAAAGTGAAGTGGCTTCCGGATTCGCGGGGTCCCGGTAGATGGCTTCGATTCCAGCTCCGGGTATCCATCGCCTGTTGCGTATTCGCGATGCCTCCAACCGAATCGACGGTTCGGTGGATTCCGGGATAGCTGCTATTGCCCGGCCCACAGGGTGATCGATGCCGGATTCGAGTGCTTTTGCCAGCGCCAGCACGCGCTCGCGTGACCAACCCTCAGCCGGATGAAGGTGAATGGCCTGAATGCGCACCCCTGGCTCCGTGAGGGTTCCCGTCTTGTCAAAGAATAGGTGTCGTGTGTGGGCGAGTGCGTCGATGATGCGGGGCGTGCGGCTGATGACCCCGTTTTCGGAAAGCCTCCATATTCCGGACCATACGGCGAGCGGGGTAGCGATTCCAAGTGCGCATGGACAGGCCACCAGAAGCACCGACATGGCCGTGATCCAGCCTTTCAGTGGCGAAGATAGTATTCCCCATGAAACGCCGGAGACCAGAGCGGCAAGTGCCACCCATATCACGAAGTGCCGAATCCAGTTTGCGGCGCGGATCTGGTGGGCGGACTCCGTTTTGCGTGCGGCTGTGTCCACTTCCTGCATGATTTGGTCGATGATCCTGGAGCTCTTTGGATTATCCGGAAGGATACGCAGGCTGGCATCGACGGACCATGTGCCCGCCGAGACACGGTCTCCCGGACCCCTGAGGACAGGAAGCGGCTCTCCGGTAATGGGCGTTTCCTTTATGTATCCAAATCCTTCTTCAATGATGCCATCCACCGCTATGGAACCGCCCGGATTCACGATGACTCTGTCTCCCACCTTGAGTTCGGAAAGATTGACGGATTGGGTGGTGCCGTCTCCGGAAACGCGGGTGACGTGATCAAAAGAGGAGCGGAGCTTGTCGATCTCGGCAAAGGCCCGATCGCGCGAGACGGCTCCGAGTCTGCCTCCGAAGGTGTAAATGATGACGACGAATGCCACCACCTCGTAATAGGTTAGACCGTCTCCCTTCAGGCTCGAGTGCAGCGACCCTCCAAGCGCACCGCACAAGCTGAGCAGAAAAAGGATTTCGATGCCCGGTTTGAACGCGCGGATTTGCCCATAGGCGGCGCGGAAGAGCGGGCCGGAGAGAAGCAGCAGGACTAAGAGCGAGGATCCGATCAGCAGTCCGTGGAGCACGACATAGGGAGTGGAACCGAAGGTTGGCGGTGAGAGGTTAAGGGCCAGTCCCCACACCATGGATTGTCCCGCGACAACGATGCTGATGCCGAGCTTGAGCCATGTGTGGTCTTTAAGGGAGGCAAAGGTCCCCAGGTCCTCGTCGTTTTCGCATGATCCGCTGTGGCAACAGGAAGGTCTTTCCCATGGGGTGATGGGATGGCCGGGTTCATGGGCTGCGGTATCCGTTATGGGCATGCGTAAGCGCAATATGCCCCAAAATGCATCCGATTCAAGTCAGGCCCGAAGCAATCCCGCTCGATCCGATTCGGGTGGTGGTGGATGTGTCTCTGCGCCAAGCAAAACCGGTAGGATCGACCAGGTGCGGAATTGTTCTGCCAACATGGAGTGGCTCAAGGGGAATCCGGCGAAAGGCCGTCCGGAGTCCCCAATGGGTAGTCCTCAGACTGTTCCGCGGCGGGTCTCCAGTTCCTTGCGGATCTCGATCACCCTTTCTTTGGTGAGCGGGAACGAGAGCATGAAGAGGATCGCGATGGTCAGCCCGGCTATGGGGAACAGCGCCAGTGAAGAGCGGATCCATGTCAGGGTTTCGGGGGTTTGTTGGGGCAGCGAGGCGTCAAACTGGGAATACTTGAGGATGAGCCCTGGGATGATCCCGTTACCGAGGGAGTTTCCGAGCTTGAGGATCCAGGATCCGAATGAGGCGAATGCACCTTCGCGGCGTTCACCGGTATGGAGTTCGTCGTAGTCCACGATGTCGGCGCCGATGGATCCGTGGATCATCCAGATGCTGGCTCCGGCGAAGGCCATCCCTCCGGATGCAAGAATCTGTAGCAATGGATAGTCCGGGTTGTAGAGGAACCAGGTGCCACCGTATGCCAGAATTCCAACATTGCACGCGATTATAGCCGCCTTCTTCTTAGTGAGTTTGTGAGCGATGATCGAGAACACCGGTGGTCCGAAGAATCCGAGGACCATGTACCCCAAGCCGTTGAAGAAATTCCATTCGTCACCCAAAACATTATCGCCTTTGCACACATACCAGACGGTCGCGTAGTATCCGAGGGTGCCCACCATGCTCGTGCCCAACTGGAACGAAAGGGCGTAGTAGAGCATGGTACGGTAGGGCTTGCAGCCGAGCGTCTGCTTGAGGGACCTCATGATCGGGATGCGCTTCTGCTTGACGGCCACGGTTTCGTAGTAGCGTTCTTTCAGCTTCACGAACATGACGATTGCGAAGATCACCATGATAAGCCCCAGGATGCAGGTGTAAGCCTGCATACCGAGCAAGGTGTTTTTCTTCTCCCCATCCGCGGTTGAGAATATTGCAGGGAAGAGGAAAAAACTGAGGTTAGTGAACTTGAGCGCGAAAAAGTTACCCACTTCAAAGACCTTCTGCATGGCCGATTTGTAGGTCATGAGGGAGGTCCGTTCATCATAGTCGGGGGTTAGTTCGGAACCCAGGCTGTTCCATGGCATGCTGAACAAGCTCGCCACCGGTATGTAAATAAGGCTCGACGCCAGCATATACCAGAAGATGACGGGTGCCCCCAGAAACGACAGGCCGACCCAGTCCGGTGAGACCAGGAACAGCAAGGGAAGACCGACTCCGGCACCAATTCCTGCAAACAGGATGAAGGGGCGCCTGCGTCCCCATTTGGACCTCACGTTGTCGGATACCCAGCCGCAGAACGGGTCGGAGAACGCGTCCACAACGCGGATCAAGGTTAATGCGAGGCCCACATAGAAAGGGTCTACTCCCAGATACATGTTGAACACGGCGAAGGCAACCGATGGGTAGAGCCAGAAACTCCACATCTCGATACTGGTTCCAAGGCCATAACTCGCCTTGGTTGAAAAGGGTAATCTATCTCTCGTGGGAAGCGGGGAGGGGGATTGCATGTTGTTTTTCAGGGGATTCGGGGGAAGTATTGCGGGGGTGTTGGGCAGCCCTTTTACGGACTGACAATCAACGGCATCGAGAGTTAGGGTTGGCTTTCGGATGTGTCAAATCAGATTATCGGGGAAGCGGGCTCGGGATCCGCTGTCGCCAATCATTTGTTGAAGGCCGAATGCAATATGCCCGCGCTTGAATCCCTCATGGGTAAAGGCGTGGATAGGAAATATGGAAAAAGTGCTTGTCGGACTGGAATACCCCAATATGTTGTATTTACTACCCTGGAATACCCCATATCTTGTATTTCTAAACTTGTGCTTGCCATGAAAACATCCTCCGATCAGCCTACTGTATTGCCCATGAACACCAACCAATCTTTTCTTTTTGATTTCGATCCGTCTTCGGACAATGCGGCGGATACCGCAGTGGTTTCGGGTTCTGCTGATCCGTCTCCTGAGCTGGTGGCAAGCCAGCTTTTCGTGAAAAAGCGTGATGGCAATATCGTGCCGTGGAACCTCGAACGGGTGGTTCGCGCCGTGTGTCTGGCGTTTTTCAGCGTGTACCACAAGCGTGCGGTGAATCCGAACCGCGACAACCCGGCGGTGTTTTACGGGCTGGATGAGCGGACTTTCAAGAAGGCCGAAGGGATTGCGGAAATGGTGGAACGGGTGGTGCGCCATCGCATGAGCGAGGACAGCACCGACGTCTATTCGATCGAGAAGATTCAGGACATCGTCGAAACCTGCATTGTCGGGCAGGGTGAGTGGCAGGTGGCCCGCCACTACATGCTTTACCGCGAGGAGCGCTCGATGCACCGTCCGAGGAAGTATCCGGACAACGGGCTGCGGGAATACATCGCGGTATCGAAGTACGCGCGCTACCGTTCGCAACTCGGGCGCCGTGAGGTGTGGGGCGAGGCCGTGCACCGTGTGCGCGACATGCATTTGCGCCGCTATGCGCAGTTGGCGACTGCCAAATTGGACCGGGCGGACATAGACCGTATTGCGCAAGAGGAGAATGTCGAAGCATCGGTGTTCAACCCCGAGAGTCGGTTGTTTGAGGAGATCTGGAAGGCCTTTGACATGGTCGAAAACTACCATGTGCTTCCGTCCATGCGCAGCCTCCAGTTTGGAGGAAAAGCGATTGAGGCCAATGAGGCGAGGCTCTACAATTGCAGTTTTTCTTATGCCAACCGCATCGAATTTTTCCGCGAGACCTTTTTCCTGCTGTTGAGCGGGGTGGGCGTGGGCTTCTCGGTGCAAAAGCACCATATCGCGCAGTTGCCTGCCTTGCCTTTCCGCAAAGAGGAAATGGACCTCGAGGTCCGGCACTACGAGATCGAAGACAGTGTGGAAGGCTGGTCGGATGCGGTGGATACCTTGTTCCGATCGTATCTTGAAGGATGGTTGGTCGAGTTCAGTTTTGCGAAGATCCGGCACCGGGGTGCTCCGATCATGACCGCTGGAGGGAAGGCTCCCGGGCATTTGCCGTTGAAGCGCTCGCTGCAGGAACTGGACCGTATTCTGAAGGGGTGTTCCGGGCGCCGTCTGCGGCCGGTGGAAGTGTATGATATCGTGATGTTCATTGCACAGGCGGTTCTGTCGGGCGGAATTCGGCGTTCCGCGACCCTTTGCCTCTTCTCCTCGGATGACGAGGAAATGGCGAATGCCAAGACGGGGCGTTGGTTTGAGACCAATCCGCAGCGTGCCTACTCCAATAATTCCGCGATTCTGGTGCGTTCGGAAACCGATAAGGAGACCTTCATGCACCTGTATGAACGGATCCGCGAATTCGGTGAGCCGGGGTTCTACTTCACGGAGGACAAAGACTACGGTGCCAACCCATGTGTCGAAATCGGTTTGCACCCCCGTATCGTGGTCGATCAGGAAGCGATTGCGGACCTTCGGACCTTGGGATACACCGGTGCGCTGAATGAAGGCGATGAATTGAGTGGTTGGCAGATGTGCAACCTGAGCACGATCAACGGTGCATCGATAACCGGTGAGGCGGATTTCTACGAAAAGTGCCGTTACGCATCGGTCATCGGAACGCTTCAGGCGGGTTTTACCTCCATTCCGTATCTTGGACCAGTTACGGAGTATCTCAATCAGCGCGAGGCTCTGCTGGGAGTAAGTATCTGCGGTATTTTGGACAACCCGAAACTGTTGCTCAACCCGGAGATTCTCGAAAAAGGTGCCAGGATGGTGCGGGCGACCAACGCGCTCTTCGCTTCGGTTCTGGGTATTCGCAAAGCGGCCCGGACCACGTGTGTGAAACCCGAGGGAACCGCATCCTTGCTCTTGAATACGGGATCGGGGATCCATCCGCACCACGCAAGACGTTATTTCCGCCGGGTGCAGGCCAGCCGACAGGATCCGGTTTATCGCCTCTTCAAGGAAAACAACGCGCACATGTCGGAGCCAAGTGTTTACAACCCCTCCACTGATGATGTGATCACGTTCCCGGTAGAGGCCCCGGAAGGTGCCATTTGCCAGGAGGATGTCACCGCGATCCATTTCCTCGAATACGTGAAGCTGGTTCAGCGGCATTGGGTTGAAGCGGGTCAGGCGGTGGATCAATATTCTCCAAGGCTCCACCACAACGTGTCGAACACGGTTTCGGTTGCCGAAGGCGAATGGAGCGAAGTGGCCGAGTTCATCTGGGATAACCGCGATTACTTCGCTGGTATTGCCCTGCTTCATAAGTCGGGAGATAAGGTCTATAAGCAGGCTCCGCGCGAGTCCTTGGTGGGCGATGAGGACTATGTCCGTTGGAATAGTCTGGAATACCATCCGGTGGACTACCGCAACCTGCGTGAGGGGACGGATGAGACCAAGCTTGCCGAGAATCTGGCTTGTGCCGGTGGTGCCTGTGAGCTGATCTGAGTTCTCCAGCATTTTGTAAAAAAATAGGCGCATTCCCTCGGGATGCGCTTTTTTTGGCTGAATGATACTGAGCGGCTCCGGTCTGTTCTGACGGTCAGGATACTGGAAGGTTGTCGCTTAATGGATAGAGGCCTAAGTTGAAGTCAACGATTGGATACCGGAAC
>JAFGAQ010000172.1 GCA_016933595.1 Opitutales bacterium
ATAACGTCTTTGCGCCGGGCGTAGGCGCCCTTGCGTTTGGACGCGATGGCGGCGATCTCTTTCTGGATGAACCCTTCCTTCAACGCGGCGATCAAACCACCCTTGGCTTCGATGGCTTGGAACAATTTCCAGGATTCGGCTGCAATCTGGTCGGTGAGTTTTTCGACCGCATAGGATCCACCTGCGGGGTCGATGACTTTGGTAAGGTCACACTCTTCGGAAAGGATGAAGTGGACGTTGCGGGCGATGCGGCGGGAGAAGTCATCCGGCAAGCGCACAACTTCATCAAACGGACCCACATGCATGCTGTCGCAGCCTCCCAAAACGGCGGAGAACGCTTCGGTCGTTACGCGCAACATATTCACATACGGATCAAGGACCGTCTTGTTGGCGAGTGAAGTCCGGGCGTGAATGTGAATCGGTAGATCCTCAAAAGCGCACCCGTAGGCCTCGAGCACTCGCGCCCAAAGCATGCGGATTGCCCGGAGCTTTGCGATTTCCAGGAAGTAGGAGCTTCCCACTCCCACCCCAAAACGCATGGAACGCGCAACGACTTCAACCGGAATCCCGCGCTGGCTGAGTTGGCGTACATACTCGACGGCCTCTGCGAGAAGGTAGGCGGCCTCTTGTGCGGCGCTTGCTCCGGCGTTGTGGAAGATGTTGGCGTCCACGAAAACGGTCCCCAGTGCCGGGGTTTTGGCCTCAGCCGTCTTGGTGGTCGAGGCCAGTTCATCAAAGGCCTTTTCCAAGGAAACCGGAAGGGATCCATTCCGCATCCAGTCTCCCATGGGGTCACCACCGATATTACCCTGCAGGTCATTCAGTTGGATGCCCTTCTTTTCACAATAAGCGGTAAGCATCGCGTAGATCGCCTGGCTGCCCGCGCCGGATTGACTGAAAAGGGATACGGCATCAATTACCACCCCATCCAGAGCCTTCTCCATGTCTTTCAACGTGGTGAGCGAAACCCCGCACGCGCCGACTTCGGTTGCCCCCGCGGAGTCCGGATCAAGCCCCTTGCGGGTTGCGGGATCCAGCAGGAGGTTGAGCTCGTCCGCCTCGCCTTTCAGATCGAGCAACGCCGCACGGTTGAGTTCCTCCGGAAGGCTCTGCGGAAGCTCCTGTGAGACCTTCCAGCGCCGGACCGTGTATCCGGCCGCGTTGGCACAGCGTGCAAATTGCGTGAATCCGGGCATCGAGCGCGAGTGCGCCAAATCCTGAATGTCATCTTTACGGTAGATTGGCTGCAGATCAAATCCCTCAAAGGTCGGAGTCACCAATACCTTTTCGAATGGTTTGCCTTTCAAAAGGTCTTCGGCGGCTGCTTTCCAATCGGCATAGGTATGCGCGGGAAACAGATTCTTCAGTTCCAACTCGATTTCTGATTGTGCCATAGTCTTGTGTTCTTTACTCCTAAGTGCCCACGAAATGCCAGTGCAAAGCGCGATTCCAAGCGTTTTCTTGTTGCCCAGCTTCTAGAATCGGGCTTTCTATTGGCAATAATATTATTTAATAATTCAGGTTCTTTTCAGTGAGATTCCTAATCGTCTTGATTCTTTCGATCAAGTTGATTTGCAAGCATTCAATGGCGGAAGACGGGCACGCTGGAAACGAACGATCCACACCGCTTTCACGAGTATTGAATTTTTGACATGAACTGGCGATGAGGTTTAGATCTCCCGCTGTCCACCCATTAGCATCAATGACTGCAAACCGAATCAAAGAAATGACCGCTGAAGAAGCGGCCGCCCTTATCAAGAACGAGGATGTGATCGGCTTCAGCGGGTTTACCCCTGCCGGAGCTTGTAAGGTCATCCCAACGGCGATTGCGAAAAAAGCAATGGCTGAGCACGAGGCTGGGCGTCCTTTCAAGGTCGGAGTGGTAACCGGAGCCTCCACGGGTCCTTCCCTCGACGGGGCGTTGGCCAAGGCAAACGCGGTGCTCTTCCGCACGCCTTATCAATCGAATGCGGATCTGCGCAAACAGATCAACTCTGGTGAGACCCGTTTCTTTGACATGCATTTGTCTCTCCTCCCGCAGTATGTGCGGTACGGATTCCTCGGTAAGTTCAACTGGGCGATCGTGGAAGCCTGCGATGTCAATGACAACGGTGAGATCACCCTGACGACTTCGGTCGGAGCGAGCCCCACCTTCTGCGACGTGGCCGACAAAATCATCGTGGAACTCAATACCTACCATCCCAAGGCATTGCGCGGTTTCCATGACATCTATTTGCCGGACAGTCCTCCCAATCGGAAAGAGCTCCGGATTTTCAAGGCAGACGACCGTATCGGTACAGAAGTGGTCAAGGTAGACCCGGCGAAGATCGTTGGGTATGTCGTGAATCACGCTCCGGACGAAGTCGCCGAGTTCAAGGAAAGCAACCCCATCACGCAGAAAATCGGTGAGAATACGGCCCGCTTCCTAGCCGGCGAAATTGCCGCTGGACGGATTCCCCGTGAGTTCCTCCCGATCCAGAGCGGTGTGGGCAACATCGCCAACGCAGTGCTCGGGGCATTGGGCGCCAACCCGGAGATCCCGCAGTTCAGCCTCTATTCCGAAGTGATTCAGGACTCCGTGATTGACCTCATGGATGCCGGTCGCATCCGTTTCGCCAGCGGGACTTCGCTCACGGTGACCAAGGATGTGATGGATCGCCTTTACAAGGATCTCAGCGGCTACCGTAGCAAGATCCTGTTGCGGCCCCAGGAAATCTCAAACAGCCCCGAGCTGGTGAGGAGACTCGGGATCATCTCGATTAACACGGCGCTGGAGCTCGACATTTTCGGTAATGTCAATAGCACCCATGTGCTCGGAAAGAACATCATGAACGGGATCGGCGGATCCGGGGACTTCACCCGCAACGCCTACATCTCGATCTTTACCTGTCCGTCAGTAGCCAAGGGTGGCAAGATCAGCGCGATTGTTCCGTTGTGTAGCCACATGGACCACAGCGAGCACTCGGTTCAGGTGATCATCACCGAGCAGGGAATCGCGGATCTGCGAGGAAAGGGCCCCGTAGAACGCGCCCGTCTCATCATCGAAAACTGTGCAAACCCGGACTACCGCGGAGAGCTCAGGGATTACCTCAAGGCGAGCAAGGACGGACACACGCCCCAGACGCTCAAGTACTCCTTCGCGATGCATGAGAAGTTCCTCGAAACCGGGGACATGCGCGGCGTGAAGTGGGATATCTGA
>JAFGAQ010000173.1 GCA_016933595.1 Opitutales bacterium
AAAACACGTCTAAATTAGCCAACATTGTGAACGCATTCAATACGAACCGGCGGAATCCGGACATTTTCCTGTGCAGGAGTATGGATGAACTTGATCCCATGAGGAGAATCAGTGGTTCCACGTTGCCGGTTCCCTGAGTCAGGACATTACCCTCCAAGGTCATCGCCTCATCCATCTTCAGAAAACGGAAATCGAAAACCTTCGCATGCACCCGTTGGCTCGGGAGTAGACCCAGCACACATCCCTCGAAAATGGAGGGGGATTTGAACCGCACCATGTTCGAGGGCAGAACCCGGAAAACCGCATTTTCTATCTCCGCAACGCCGATTCATTTCAGGTTCAGCAGGGACTCGATCGCGTCGGACCCCTTCATCGGCCCCTAGCTATCAAAGGATAACGCGAGCGCGGTAACGTCTCCGGAGAAAACATTCACTTCATCCACCAACATCGGCACGAAGGCAGGCGGCGCCTCAAGCCTCAGCCGAAGGCGGGCATCCGGCGCCTCAAACACCGATATGCTAGAGCCAGTCAGTTTCGAAAGTGGAGTCATCAGGTGTCCCAATGGAACTTGATAGTATAAAGCAAGGGAGCCTGATAATCAATGAAATAACAACCGCAATTACACCCGTTTTGATCCGCATCCGAAATTCCGACTTCCCACGGGCTCCGGAAGTGTATACGGATTCACCTTGATACTTTTATGGACAGGAAACCAGTTGTACTCATCATACGTGACGGTTGGGGTGAAAACCACAATCCCGCACACGACTCCTATAACGCGGTGAAGCTCGCCAACACCCCGGTTGCAGACCGCATCCGCAAGGAATACCCGCGCACCGAGATCCTCGCATGCGGTATCGATGTGGGCTTGCCCGCAGGCATCATGGGAAACAGTGAGGTCGGGCATCAAAACATCGGGGCCGGCCGCATTGTCGACCAGGAGCTCGTCCGCATCGACAAGGGATTCTCCAACCGCACCCTCACCACCAACCCGGTCTTCAAGCAGGCCATCGACACAGCCAACAACGGAGGTCGCCTTCACTTGATGGGAATCACCTCCGATGCCGGAGTCCATGGCATGCTGGAGCACCTATATGGCCTGGTCCGCCTCGCTAAGGAATCCGGGGTGAAGGAGGTATTCCTCCATGCATTTACAGATGGTAGAGATACCCCGCCCGAAAGCGGACTCGGATACATCCAGCAAATAGAAGCGGAATTCGCAAAAATCGGCCTTGGCAAGATCGCAACCGTAACCGGCCGTTATTGGGCAATGGACCGCGACAAACGCTGGGATCGCGTTAAAAAGGCCTATGACTGCCTCACCGGTCGCGCCGCGCAGAAAACCGCACGCTCGGCGCAAGAGGCCATGACCTCCTACTACGCCCATCCACTCGAGCCGTCCATGAAGGGCGATGAGTTCATTCCGGCCACTCAGATTCTCGACGCATCCGGCTCCCCGGTCGCCACCATTCAGGACGGGGATGCGGTCATCTTCTACAATTTCCGGGGCGACCGTCCGCGCGAAATCACCCGCGCCTTCATCGACGATCCGTTTGACGGCTTCGAGCGCGGGCCCAAGCTCAAGGTCTTTTTCGCGACCATGACCGATTACGAAAAGGGCCTGTGCCCGAACATCCTTTTCCCGAAACCGGAGAAGATGCCGGACATCCTGGGCGAAGTGGTGAGCAAGGCCGGAATCCCCCAGTTCCGTTGCGCGGAAACCGAAAAATTCCCGCACGTCACCTTCTTCTTCAACGACTACCGCGAAGAACCCTTCCCGCTCGAAGACCGCCAGATTATCCCGAGCCCCAAAGAAGTATCCACCTATGACCAGAAACCCGAGATGGCGGCTCCAGGAGTCTGCGAGGCGGCAAAACAGGCCATCCTGTCCCGCAAATATGGGCTGATCGTCGTCAACTTCGCAAACCCCGACATGGTCGGGCACACCGGATCCCTCAAGGCCGTCATCCAAGCCTGCGAAACCGTCGACCATATGGTGGGCACTCTCCTCGCTGCCATCCGCGAGGTGGGAGGATCCGCACTCGTGACAGCCGACCACGGAAACTCCGACCAGATGTTTGATCCGGCATCCGACGGTCCCCACACCTCCCATACGCTCAACCCGGTGGAAGTGGTGGTCGTCGACGATCGTTTCAAAGCGAAGCAACTGCTTCCGGAAGGGCGCCTGGCAGACATCGCCCCCACCCTTCTCTGCATGATGGGGCTTCCCCAACCGAAGGCCATGACAGGCAACAACCTGATCCAGCTCTAGGCAGTATCCACTCGTCAATTGTTTCAATTCAAAAAAGGGAAGCTCGTGGTCGCCATGAGCTTCCCTTTTGCTTCATATGAGATCACCATCCGTCCGTCCTCCTCCTTCAGTGGATTTGTGACGGTTCAGTTACAAATATGGCATTCACGTAAACTATTCCCTATCATCGTCTTTCGGAATTGCCCTTCCTCTTTCGATTGTGAATAACATGGCAACAACTTCACAGCTGCCATGCACCACCCACACGAATCCTCGTCACGGAAACTGCGTTTCAAAACCATTTTCATCTCGGATGTTCATCTGGGATCTCCGCACTGCCACGTCGAAAAGGTTCTGGACTTCCTCAGCCACACGGAATGCCAACAACTCATCCTCAACGGCGACTTCATTGACGGTTGGAGCCTGAAACGAAAGGGTGGCTGGACCCACCGTTGCACACGATGCATCCGCCTCCTGCTTTCGAAAGCCTCAAACGGAACCGACGTCATCTACGTCCGCGGCAACCACGATGACTTTCTCGATTTCTTCCTCGAACTCAACCTGTCGAGCGTCCGCGTTTGCAACTCATTCGAGCACAATACCCGCGAGGGGCGCTATCTGGTCGTACACGGCGACGGATTCGATTCGGTCACCAGCCAACACAAGTGGTTGGCCGTCCTTGGCGACATTGCCTATCAGGCGACCATGAACCTGAACCTTCTCTACAACCGGATCCGGGAGAAGCGGGGATTGCCCTACCGCTCCTTCAGCCGTTGGGTGAAATCCAAGGTCAAATCGGCAGTTGCGTTTGTCGATAAGTATGAGGAACAACTCCAACACTTGGCCCGCCAACACAACTACCGCGGCATCATTTGCGGGCACATTCACACCCCTGCGGATAAACAACTCGGCGACATGCACTACCTCAACAGCGGCGACTGGGTCGAATCCCTCACCGCCTTGGTCGAGCACTACGATGGAGGATTCGAAGTTATCACCTACGACCAGTTCCTCGAATACCGCAAAGACGCCATGGGCACCGACCCGGCCATGCTGCCATCCGCAGCCGGACGCGAACTGCGCGACCCCGACTGCGCCGCCAGCAGCTTCTGAGGCGAGTCCGTTTGACCCGGCATTCACTTCTCCGCTGGTGGACCCAACCCACACAGTAGCGGGAGCCGGCCCTCCACAGGAGGGGGTGTGGCTTCAGCCATATCATGGAGCCATACCCCACCGGCCATTCAATCGCATCAGCGGATGAGCGGGGACGCTCTTCCCTACCCAGAGTAACGGGAGCATCGTGCTCGCGCCGTTGTTCTCCCACCTCCCTTAGGAAATACTCCATCGATAGTCTCACGCTCGTTCGACGCTTCATGCCGCGTCTTCACTCAAGACGCCCGCGTGTGCTCAAGACGCCAAGAAATCTCAAACCACCTTTTGAGAGCTTAGCGCCTACCCGCTTTGTCAGGCGGCGGCCCGACTCCGCCGGACAGGTGGTGAGCATATCCTCAGCGGTCAATAAGGCATTATCATCCGCAGATTTCGCAGATCTCCACATATTGGATATCGGGGCGTAGCCACTTCCTACCCATCGTGTCTTGGAGCCTTTGTGAGAGAATCTCTTCTTCAATCCTGTAGATCCTATTAATCCTGTCCAAAAAACTGAATCTGTCAGAATTGGCATTGAATCTTCAACCTTCGCTAAATCCCATTCCCCTTTCGTGCCTTGAGCGCCGTTCTTGGTTCCATCTCTTCACGCTGCATCCTTCGTGATCTCGGTGCTCATCGTGGTGAACATCTTCTCTTCAATCCTGCTGCCC
>JAFGAQ010000174.1 GCA_016933595.1 Opitutales bacterium
ATACGCTCTGGTACGGAAGTTATCGGCCTGTGCCCCCAGGCTACCATCATCGGAACCCTGCGGCGCCATATGCCATGCATCGTGAGCCCAACTCACGATGTGGTGAATAGCCCAATCCAGATCATCCGGCTTCGGATGCGGACGCACAAGGAAGTAAACCGCCCCAAGGGCAGCCTGGCCACTCGCCGGATCCACGATATTGTGCCCGCGTTCCACAGCAAGCAGGGGCGCAATCAGGATCCATGACGGGTCCATCCGGGAGTAGGAAGCGATGCGTGAGCGTTGAAGAATCGAGCCTCGGGCGGCGCTCGAAGTCTCAGTATGGTCATTCACCAATGCGGTCACCTGCCCACGCCAATCCGGGCGGGCATTGAGCAGAGCATCCTGGACCTCCTTTGCCTCAGCATAGCTCCCGACAACGAGCAGCACCCGCCTGCGGTGCGGTTCGAGGGAGGCACGCATCGTTTCCAGGCGGGATGGCGCCCTTCCGTGTATGCCACGCCTGCTGGCGAGCGCGTTGGCCACCTGCTTGAGCGCAAGCATGCGCTTGGGGCCGTACGTGCCACTGACGCGAAGGCAGCTTCCGTCCTCAGCGGAAACAGGCTCAAACCGCATGACCGTCTCAGCCTCAATGCGGCTCTCATCTTCGCGCGAAGCCCGCAAAACTGCGAGCACCGGGGTGGGAACGTGGTAGTGCGAGGAGCCAGGAGCCCAACTGGTGCCTGAAGTCAGCAACACATGCGGTCCGGGAACCTCAATCGCGGGAAACAGCCGGTGAAAACCCAGCATCAACTCACGTCCGAGACCATGGGCCCGGAGAAACTTGAGAGTGCCATTGCCTGGCTGTCCGGAGCCAGTCCTGGGTTTCTCATAGATAAAGCCGAGCACGTTACCCATGGGGAAATGGGGCAGAACGGCTTGGAAGCGATCCTTGCGCGCATGAAGAGTGGAAGTGATCCCGTCCAGTTGATAAACGGCTGCGGCATCCCTCCAGTCGCGGAGTACCGCGTTAAGGTGATGTTCAATCCAACCCAGAAGGATCGCGAACTCCAGCTGGCGGCAGCATTGATCCAAAGACTGCGAGTCCAGATCCGCCTGCTTCGCCAACCAGGATTGAAGCGTCTCATGGGCTTGATCGAGCACCTTCCCGCTTTCTTTGAGCATGTCCTCCCACGCTTGCTGCAGGATCCCTAATTCTCCATCGTCCCGGCTGTTCCGGTCGTGCAGATTCTCCAACATACTCACAAAGTCTTCGAGGCGCTTCTCGTCTTCACGCATTTCGGGAGACAAACGCCTGGCCAGACGAAGCAACAACATGCGTGACTTGAAAATGCGATCATTGCCGATGAGTTTATCTCTATCGGAATAACCCAGCATACTGGATATTCTCCGGATGGCTGTCATCAGCGCGTATAAATGCGTATGCCATTGATCCACGCGGGAACCAATATCCGTAAGGCTGTAACCCGAGACCTCATCCTGATCGTCCACCTGAGATTTCAGCTTGTTTAGCCAGCATTCGCGATTGGTGGCAAGAAGCTCGTCAGTCGGACAAAAGTTGATGTCGAGTTCAATTTGAGTATGGTCAGCCTCATCAAAGAGAACGAGATCACTCCGCCGGTAAACACGCTCCGCCCAGCTCATCTCCTGCTGGTGCTCGGTAACAGACGGACAGGAGGCGACCAGAGCCGCAGGAGTGATCAGCCACACTGAAGCAGCTTCACGGATGTGGCTTGCGAAATGGCGTGGGCACTGGTGAAGAAATGGACAATCGAACCGCACTGCGTCACCCCAGCCGCCACGTAGTTGCGTCAGGCGACTGGTGCAGGGCGGGTTTATCCAATCCCATTTGTCCAGATCTTCGTTTGCAACGCATGCGGTAAGGGGACAGGCGGTACTCAACCAGCGATGAGAGTCCCGACCTTTAGCCAACGATTCAAGGGTAAAGGAACCATCCTCCGACCCCTGAAGCAAACGCCGCAGGTGGGATTTCCTGCCGGATTGACCAATAATGGGCAGCGCCTGAACGCCGGCCGCCTGCATAAGGTTGGCAAAATGGATGCAACTGGCCACATCATTGAGTACCACAGTGCAATGTCGTCCCTTTTGCGCCAGAAAAAACACCAGCAGGTGGATCAGGGTACTTTTTCCTGCGCCCAGCATGCCGATGATGTGTTGAATACCCTCGATGGTGAGAACCTGATCAGCGGCAATGGGCTGATCACAACCCACCAGCTCCATCTGGATGCGCCGGGCACGTTTTTCGAAATGTTCTCCTCCATAGTCCGTCCCCTCAAGCAGGGCATCAAGCTCCACCGCAGCCCCGATCAAATCATTAAGCGTGAAAGAAACCGGAGGTTTTCCGGATGGAGCATCGGGTGCTTCCGGAATGGTAGGACACGGCAATCCGCAGATAGCCGCATCCAAAGTAAAACGACAACTGCCTTTGTCGTAGAACCGAACTTCGTATTCACCGCAAGGAGCGGGCTTGTATGGCCGTTTCCGGACAGGATAACCCGCACGCAGATAATCCAGATACCGGAGATGCAAAGGATAGCCCAGAGGCGTGGGCTCCGGAAGCAACAAGCCGGATGCGTCAAACCGATACGTGCGCTCATCCTCAGTAACGTCACAATATTGACTCAAATGCTTATGCCATTTGCGCTGCGACCGGAACGCGCCGGATTCGATGCGGGCGCGATGGATCATGGCACGCAGCCCGGGCCGGAGCTCAAGGACCGCATCCAGCCGGGAGTAGCGCTGGCCGGTCAGCAGTGCCCAGGCGCCCATCGGATCCTGGTCTGGGAAGCATTGGAGCCAAAGGCAGAGCACGAGTTCCTCGCTTTTCCAGGGGTGATTCAGTTTTTCCCATGTGGGCTGTGAAGGTAATGGATTCATGATTGGATGAGTGCTTTGAGGAATGTGGAAACGGAGCCTGCATGCACCGATTTGCGCAAAGCCGCAGGCAGCGAACGCTTGAAAACGGAAACATAGTCGGGCTGTTGACGGATACAGCGGGACGGGAACACATACCAGAACTCATCCCCATGGTCTGTAGGGAGTTCGGTTCTCAGGCTGCGGGCGAGCAAAACCGGGTTTTTCCAGTCTTTCACGTCCACAGCGAAGGTACGGCCGTTGGGCAAAACCACCCGAAGGTCATATTGATCCAGCCCGGGCCAGAGGCTCACCTCGCAGCCTTTTTTGCGCAGGCGATCATATAGATCCAACTCCGTCCGCCCGGGGATCATGAGAAAGCGGAGTAACGCCGGGTGCAGCAGCCTGCCCTCGTTGGGTAACGGAATCGGTTTTCCCTGGGGAAGGTTTTGTTTACGGCAATCCGGGCGGGTGCAACCTGGTTCCGGCCTTGCATACATCGGACAACCGCAATGGACGCATTGCTGGGAGCTACCATCCTGGATGTATGTCTGAGGAATAGGTTCATAGGCGGCTTCGATCACATCCCCGAGCGCGAGGTCGTGGTTTTGCTTGAAGGTAAGGAACTCCAATTGATCCACCATCGGATGGCGGATCATCCACTCACGGATGGCCACATATGACTGCTGAGGGGCAGCCGAAACATTACAGGCCCGCCGGAATCGAACAAACCATGCGTTCTCAAAATACTCCAAATCAGGGAATGGTCCGGTTTTGAACCATTCCTGTGCATCGGAGGTCAGATCCCCGTCGACCAACAGCAAAATATCGGAGAAATCGATTTCGGACCCGGATGGAATGCACAAGCCCCACTCATGTAGGGGACGATGACAAAGCCCGATGAAATCGGCTATACTCAGCGGTAACTGGTCCCTGGGAACCCCGTCCTTTGTGAGCTGCAACAAAACCAGGTCATAAGCGCGCTGCAACAATGGATGCCAGGGAAGATCCCAACCTGCCGGGGAATTTAGTGCCCGGTTCACGCTGGACTGCGAATGGGAAAGACCCGCAGCCGTGAGACACAGAATCCGTTCGATCGTCGCAGCCGAGATTTCAGGGGATTCAGAGCGATGCGGTTGGTGTGTTGGGGATGATGGATTCATGGGCAAGTTCATGTTGGGTTCGAAGGGGGTTTGGGTAGCACCTGATCGTATGGGTATTGAATCAAGCAGCAGCAGAAAAATCAGCATGCCTGGGACTCGGACCGCTCAAGCAATTTCGAGCCCCTTCTCGATGCACCACACTGCCTTTTGTATTCGATCGTCAATTCTGTGGCCATATGGGTGATAATCGCAATACCATGCCCCTCGTAGTGGATATCCTCGGGCTTGATGACCCGCCCTACCTTTTCGGCGAGATCGTAGATTTTCAGGTCTTTGAGCATCTGATCGGTATCCTCCAGATCCGGATAGTCCATGCGAAGCACGTTCAAACTGAACCGGCGGGCGACCTCCTCAGGCAGGCCACCCTCGGTCTTCAAACGGCGCATGAGAACCAAACCTTCATCTTCCGTCTCGGAGGTAGACGAAAAACCGACTACCCGCGACCCGGGATCCCGACTGGTATGCAGAATCTGCCAGGTTCCGGAACCGATAATAAACACCTTATTCCGGAAGGCTTCATTGAACTGGTCCACAGTCCATTTTTGCTTCAAATCACCGGCATCAAACTTTATCGCAGTCCAATCAATCTTGCGCTCGAGCATGGAATACAACAGATCCAGATTGGATCGCTCCCATCCACTGTCCACACCCGTGAAATATTTGTCCAGCTCATCCAGATGCAGCATTATCCGGTCTTCGGTTTGCAACCTCCTCGCAATCCGTTGCAGGGTTGGAATCGCATCGGAAGCACCCACCGGAACCATACATTGGCGCGTGATGCGCATCAGGTGGCAACCCGTATCCCCGGCAAGCTCGTCGATGAGTCCGGATTTTCCAGACCCGGTGGGAGACACAAGCAGCATATTCAGATTCAGCTCACAGCCAGGCATCCACGAAGGGCTGCCCTCATCCCGAGAAAAGTACAGCTCAAGATGCGACTTCAGCTCCTCATACACACGTAACTGTGATTTGGTCAGGCAAAGCCGCCGCTTTGAATGCAACCGGGCGACAGCCTGTTTTCTCGCCGACACAAGCTCACTTCTTTTCGCGACCCCGGCCCGAAACATTGTCTCAAGCGCTGGAAGGCGCTCCAATACGGCGTTCGGTGCAGTTTCTGATAATGCAACCAACAATGCGTTCATCGAGACTTGCGCTTTCCGGATCGACTTCGGCCTGGCGGGTATTTTCTCCACAAAGTCCGACACAAATTCGGTCATGACCTCATGAGTCAGATCGAACCGGATGATCTGACCATCCTTGTAGAGATCGAGACTGCCGAAGATATCGTAGATTTCGTCGCTTGAAGAAACCGGACCACCATCCAGCAATTCCTTAACCATAAAATCAATGGCTTTAAGGTAGCGATTGAATATCACATCCTTGTATTGCATCAAAAAGCGATTAGGGGAACCACTCTCTTGTTTCATGGCGGTATGGGTTAGGTAGTTGTCGGTTTCACGATTCCGGTCGCGTTTCTGAAATGACCTTCAGAACGTTTTGGAAAAATGAGTGCTATAAAATTTTCTCTTTATTTGTTGATAGTCCTCCCAGCAATTGTGCGTTTTGCAAGCAGTTTTTTCTGAATTTTCCGTTTTTTTGGAAGAAACTGGTATGCGCTCGATCAAGCCGATATGAGGCACCCTCTAAAAGAGGCCTAAGCACTGCCCATGATAACCGGATGGAAGGACCGCCGACTGAAGTCGCCCACTCCGGAAGACGCAGCCTTACCCCACAGCAACCATTGCCCCCCCCCTCGCGCTCGAGTGGAACGCCGGAGGCCCCGGCTGAAGCCGTGGCGTTCTTCTATAGCGGCGGCGAGGTCTCGAGATGCAGGAAAGAGGAGGACGGTCCTGATCATGAGCGTAGTCGAATGGCTGAAGCCGCCCACTCCATACGCCGTTCTACGCCACAGCACACGATCAGTCCCCCTCGTGCTCGAGTGGAACCACGGAGGCCACGGCTTCAGCCGTGGCTTTCTTTTGACCGCCGCGGCAGAAGTTGATGCGTCGAAAGAAGAAGACGATCTTGATCATGAGCCGGCCGAACGACTGAAGTCGCCCACTCCGGTGGTGCTTTCGCA
>JAFGAQ010000175.1 GCA_016933595.1 Opitutales bacterium
ACCTGCAGACCCTTTCACCCCAGACTTCTAAGGGTCATCGGGTGAGAGGCTTGATCCTGCAGGCCACCGCTCCATTGTTGCCTCTTGCCCAAACACAGGAGGTTTCACTGCACCTGCAGGAAGATGAGGGTTTCGATCTATTTTGTGATCCGGATCTTCTGGTAACCGCATTCAATGCATTGGTTGAGACCGCGATTAAGTTTGCTGGCAGGGGATCGGAAGTGAGGGCAGGCTGGATTGACGGCGACGCAGGCCGGAGCCTATGGATTGAGAGTGATGGAGCCATGATCCCGGACGATGTGCACGATGTTTTCTTTGAAGTGATGGCGATTGAGCAGGCATTGTTTCCGGGTGGGGACTTGGGCCTGGCTCCAGCGGTTGCAAAGCAGATTCTGTCGGCCATGGGTGTCTCGGTCGGGGTCGCCAATCGCGAAAACAGCGGTATACGATTAACCCTGGATTTCGGGAAGCCTTGCGGAGAATCAAGATAGCCCGAATCCGATTCTTAAAGTGGTAGAATTGCCCGCCACTTGGGGATGCGGAAGGCGGGATCGTAGCTCTGCTTGGCGTGGGCGAGTCCGGGCACTTCCCAATCGTCGCACGCGTTGCACCATTTGGTGTGCGACCAGCAGCGCGCACAGAATTCACTGAAGATATACTGGGCTGAATAGGCAAATTGACGGTCGGTTTTTTCGATGATGCTGACGAAAGTGTCGGGGGTAAGGGTTTCTCCGATAGTTACCCCCACCAGCTGGTTTCCCACATAAAGCACAATCCCGGGGAGCGACAGCTCTTCGGCGAAATCCAGAAGGTGGGTGGCTGCGGCGGTTTCCTGCTGTCGCTTGATACAAATCTCCTGCCCGGGGTCGTCGGAGTCGCGGTGGTTCCATCGGTTGAGCAGTGCCACACAGCCGTTCCGATGAACGGTGGTTTGGTAGGGTTCGATTCGGATGCCGTTGTTCTTGCGGATGAACGCATTGCGGTTTTGCCGTTTGTGGGAAAGCGCCCGGCCTTCCAGCGAGATGAGTCGGCTGGTTTCGTAGACATAATCCCCGCTTCTTTCCGTTAAGCTGGCTTCGGGAAGGAGTCCGAGTTCCTCCTCACGAACGATTTCGATCGCCAGGCGGTTGTGCCCAATACCGCGGATCACATCGCGGCAGGCGTCGAGCGCCCGCTCAGGGGGCCCGTCGCCGATGGGTGGAAAAAACAAGCTCGGCTCATCGCCCCCAATGCTGAACACGCAAAGGTGATGATCCCACTCGGCCCATCGGATATCGTAAACGTCCCTCCACATCAATAGATTGGCGAAGCTGATGTCGGATACAGGACGCGCGATGGGCGATATATACCGGGAGAATAACTCGCGATCTCCCGCTGAGAGCAACTGGATGTCCATATGCCATGTGATACACACATTTGGTCTGCATCCGTGGACAGGTGAAGCGTTCCAGGACGAGACTGGCTGTTATGCTGAGGCTTCGCATCAAGGTGAAGCAAGCCGGAAATGACAGGATCTTCAGCCGCCTGTGTGGATCGGTCGCCTGTCCCGATAGACAATCGACAGATAACGGGGTGGGGTCTTTTCCGGGAATACTCAGCAAGACTCAATTGTCTTCGATACTATCGCAATGTCAGTGCGGAGTTTCCATCCTGACGCTTCCCAGAATGCGAGACCCGATGTGTTGGTGTTGAAGATGAAAAGGTGCACTTTCCCGATACCGGCTTCCTTGAGTGCAGCGAGAGCATGTTCCACAAGTCTGCCTCCTATTCCCTTTCTCCGGTGTGAGGGGTGAACGGCGAGGTGATGGAGGTAGCCTCTGCGACCATCATGTCCAGCCAGAATAGCCCCGAGTGCTGCGCCATCTCCTGCAGAGGCGATGAAACTCATCCCGGGATTCCGGTCAAGATAGGCTTGAATGCTCTCGCGTGAATCCGCTTCGCTGAGCCCAATACCGTCGCACTGGTTCCAGAGCGCCATGACTGCATTGTAATCGTTGATGCGAAGTGTGGAGATTGCGATTTCCATGGGAGTTTGAACAGTGTATTTGGCAGTATCCGCGACTCCATCCGACCCTGTCAACTGGACATTACTGGCAGCATTTCTCCTGAAAATCCCTTAAACTGGCTGATCTACACGACTTTGATACGTTCAACCTGCACCCGGTTCTGGAGAAGATACAAGTCGGAACGTCGGTCCATAAGGGGTTTTACATCCGCGACTTCGCGCTGAACCTCCAGTGCGCCAATATCGATGTCACATACCACAACTGTTTGGGTGTTAAGCACTCCTTCCGCAGCGATTGCGTTAAGCGGAAACGCAAAATCCGAAGGCGTCAAAATGGCAGCTTGGCCAAAGTTGACGGTCATCGCCGGACTTTTCGGCAAGCCGCCCACATTCCCGGCAAGTGCAACATAAATCGTGTTCTCCACGGCCCGGGCTTGAGCGCAGTAGCGGACCCGCAGATACGATTTGCGTTCGTCGGTGGCAAAAGGCACTACTATGAGGTCGACTCCCGCATCCACAAGGATTCGGGATAGTTCCGGAAATTCAATGTCGTAACAAATCAAGATCGCGATGCGCCCGATTGGAGTGTGGAAGACCTTAAGCCCTTCGCCGGGCTGAATACCCCAATACTGGTTTTCTCCTGGGGTGACATGCAGTTTTTCTTGTGTGTAGGTGTTGCCACCAGGAGAGAACAGGTGTGCGATATTGCGCAGAGTCCCGTCGGGCTGCCTTACGGGGACCGATCCGGCAACGATCATCATCTGGTGCCGCATGGCAAGCTCGCGGAAAAATGCAAGGTAGTCGG